>DNPI01000023.1 GCA_003501525.1 Planctomycetota bacterium | reverse complement strand
AGGAGGTTGCCAAGAGAACAATTATTGGACCGCAAATAAGGCGGTGCCATTTCGTCGAGAGTTGAGCCGCAGCGGTTGAAAGCATGAGAGCAAACCCAATGCTGGGCAGGTATAAGAATCTCTCTTCGAAGGGGAATTGTCCTAGGCTAGTGGTGTTTAGGACTGGGACTAAAGAGGCGAAAAGGATGCCCACTGGAAGTGCTAGGGCTAGATCCCCTCGATTGCGCAGCCAGACCAGTGCTGCCATAACAATTGTGAAAAGACTGAGAACTGTTCTAGTCCACCAAGCCAAGTTGTCAGGTCCAAAATCTAGCTGCAGCGGCTGGAATGGGATGTGTGGCCAAGGAAATACTAAGAAAACGAGGTACTGGAGAATCAGGCCCAGCGATAGTCCTATTTGCTGGATGGGCTCTAGGAAGTGACGGGTTGTCTCGATTCCGAATCCACCGCTCCAATCACCGCTCCAAGCATTTACTCTGAGCATCCAAATTGCTATGACAGAAAAAATGATTGGACCGAACGCACTCCTTTTCTCGATTTTCCCAACAAAGGAATGAGCGATTAACAAGAGCAGGATACCTATCGAGGATTCTTTGGTGAGGCAGGCCGCAAAAATCCAAGTGGCAACAGCCCAAAACCTTCCCTTAAGCCACGCAAGGAGCGCGGCCAAACAAAATACGGCAGATATCAAATCAGGGAGTGAAGATGCCCATGCGACGGGTTCTACATGTGCTCCGTGCACCGCGAAAATAAGGCCTGCGAGCGTAGCTTCTCTGGCATTGAGTTTTAAAGCGAGCCCGAGAGCGGCTACGAGAGCGGAGACAAAGGCATGCATGAGGAGGGATGCAGCATGAAATACCCATGGCTCTCCCCCTCCCATTTTCCACAGAAGAGTGAAGGCCGCTGTAGAGATCGGCCGGTAGTACCCCGAGTGGATTCGGTCGTCGCCTACCATTTGCCAGAATGGTTGCCCAAACCCTTCCCATAATGCCGACCAGTTCCGAAGGAATTGGTTATCCCTGAGGAGCACTAAATCGTCGTAAACGAAATCTGCCCCTAGAATCTGGAAAAAAACGATTAAAGCGGCAGCAGCGGGAATTGCAAAGACCAACCGGTTCGAGGCTGCCGTTGTGTTCATCTTTGATTTGGGGTTGCTGTCAGCATGGATACTGGTGCAATCACAGTTTACGCTGGTGTTGCTGATGTCCCTTCCCGCACCCCTCCGTTTGGCAGTACTTTTTGGTGGATTCTCCGCTGAACATGAAATTTCTCTGCGTTCGGCGAGGGAAGTGATTGCTAATCTTGATGAGGCTAAATACGAACCCTTGATGGTTGGTATTACTCGCGATGGCGGCTGGCTAGGAGAAGAAGATTCTCTCCGCTTACTGCACGGTGAGAACCCAAAAGAGGAGGGCATTAATCCATTCCTTCCGGAAGGCACTGAGTGTGTTTTCCCCATCCTCCATGGCCCTGGTGGTGAGGACGGGAAGCTACAAAGTTGGCTAGAGCTTCAAGGCCTACCCTTTATTGGCAGTGGGAGTGTCGGTTGTGCGCTTGCAATGGACAAAATCATCTCCAAAATCATTCTTCGCCATGCAGGCCTTCCGGTGCTCTCTTGGACAGAAGTTGATGCTCGAGAGTTGAAAAATGATGTCATTAATATCAAAGAAAAAATAGCATCGTTGAGAGGGTTCCCCTGCTTTGTGAAGCCTACTTCTGAGGGCTCTAGCATTGGGATTACGAGAGCAGAGACGGCAGCAGAACTCCTCCCCGCTTTAGAAGAAGCTTTTCGCTATGGTCCGCGCTGTTTGGTTGAACCAGCGGTGCATGAGCCCAGAGAATTTGAAATTGCGATTCTTGATGGGGCAGAGCCCATTGTGAGTTGTCCCGGAGAAATTTGCCTTAAGGATGGCACTTGGTATAGCTACGAAGAGAAATATGAGAAGGACAGCGCTGAACTCGTTTTGGAGCCTGAGGGACTTCACCCTAATCTCATTGCTTCTTTGAGGGCTAACGCTCTGAGTGCATTCCGTTCCCTAAGAATGGCTGGAATGGCTCGCGTTGATTTTCTCTACTCCTCTTGTTCCGGTCGGTTTTGGTTGAATGAAGTCAACGCAATACCAGGGTTTACTTCAATCTCTATGTATCCGCGCCTTCTTATAGAGGCTGGGATTGCGTTTCCTGAAATCCTTGACCGCCTTGTTTCGTTTGCTGTAGAGAATGACGCCGTAGCGCCTGAGAGCTTGGTTGCTTCCCCCCGTAGCGACACGAATAGATGTTCTTCAGAATCCCTGGACGAGGCATCGAACAGAGCCCCCTGACTTCAAAAATTCTCTGGTTTCGACCGGAACAGGAGTAAAACCATGTTCTTGGAGGTTTGCTTCTGTTTGTGGTGAACCAGCTTGGAGAATCACGTGTTTGCCGTCATGACAGCAGGCGTTTCCAGCAAAATTCATGGCTTCTTCTAGGCAGAGAGGAATAGCATTTGGAAAGGCGGCATGAATGAGACCTAATCCGTCATCATCAAAGGCCTCCGGTACAAAGAGAGCGGTGTCTTCGTTGAGAGGGGCCAACGCTGTATCGAGATGGTAAAAGTTCTTGTTTGGCTGCTGATAGATGAGCATATCCCAATCGGGTCTTGCTGCTGCTAGAGCTTCCCATGCCGAAAATTCTGTTCGGTTTCCGAAGCCGCCGTGCAAGAGCTGGCGCCCCGGGTGGGGGAGGCCATCACCTCCACCTTCGAAGTAACCAGCTGATTCTGGGAGTGAGTGAATAGGAATACCTTTTGTTTCGAAGAAAGCTTCATGGATGTCTGCTTCGGGCCTTCGTGACTCCCAGAACATTCGCGCACGCCAGCCTTCTCTTCCACCTCCAGGAAGAGGAAGAATGAGAGTCGGGTTGGCCGTGAAACACAGGTCTGCCAATCCTGGAGAGCCTTCAAGCGCTTCCACTTCAAACCCTGCATTTTGCCAAGCAGTTTTGACGGCTTTCCATTGAAGTTGAGCTGTTTCTTGGTTAACAGCTTGGAGGGAACCATCTCCCGCGGTCATATGAGCATTTTGCGCCTCCTCAACTTGGAAATATGTTGGTTCGGCGAGCAGAATGCGGCTCGGGCGGTCTACCTGAGAATAATCAGTTGGTTGGCGTGACCAATCAGAGGCGCTTGTAAAGATAGCCATGGGCTAAATGATGTCCCTCCGCTGAATGCCTTTCCAGGCGAAGAAGAGAAAAACTGCTGAAGATCCCAGGATGACGGTGAGGCTAAGAATCGTTCCTGGTGGGGTTAAATCAGGAATACTAAAAGTTTTGCCGAGGCCTTCCCATGTGTTCGGGACGTCGCACCATTTGCGAAGGAGAGAGTGGAGGTATCGATGAGGGGAGGTCGCGCGAAGGGGGCCAGTGATGCTGCCTGCAACAGAACCCCATCCGACAACTAAAGCTAGGGACCAGAGGAGCGGTTTGCGTATGGCTGTTCCCAAGAGAAGGGTTAATGCACCGTATGGGAGTGCTCCCAGCAAAGCTACGCTTGTAAGTCCAAGAACTTTTTTCGTTAAACTCAGCGTGTCTGGAGTTGAAGGCCAAAGGATGGCTGCTGGCGCAAGAGCGCCAATTGCCAAAGGGATCGCCATCGCACTTATGCCTCCAAGATAGAATCCCAAAACGACCTTCCAGCGGGGAAGCGGGCGAGATAAAAGGTAAGTCGCCGTCCCTCTCTCAAAGGGCTCAACGGTTAGAGGCAGCATCACAAGTAAGGTGAGAAAAGGGAGCATTCCGCTAAGGATGATGGGGCCGATGAGTGCTCCGTAAATCTCTCCGGCTTCTAGCTGTGTATCTTGTGAGAGTGAGGCCCGCCAAGCGACTAAAGCGATCGGGAGGGCAAGAAACAATCCGTTAAGAGTTGCTGATAGCCCTTTCCTGCGCAGAATAAATCTCCAAAGTGCGCCGACTTCGTTCATGCTTTACTTCCCACAAGAAGTTCGAATACGGATTCTAGATTTTGGTCAGAAAGTTCTAGCTGATCAATCCCACCCTTCTTGCCGATATTTTGCAGGTAACGCAAGAGAGGTTGGATTTCTTTAGTTTCTACGGCGAGTTGGTTATCAGATTTGAACTCCACGCTCGTTATTAGGTTTTCATTAAGTAAAGCAGTGACGATTTCACGTGGATTTTGACTCTTTAGGGTCAGTCGCCGAGGCTTCTGGTCAATGAGAGACCGAATGTCAGACAATTTGCCCTCGGCGAGGAGCCTGCCATGATGAAGGAGGACAACTTGGTCAGTAACGGTTTCGATTTCGTGGAGGACGTGCGACGCAAGGAGAACAGTGCCTCCCGAGTTGCCGTGTTCCAGGACTAAGTCCAGAAGAGCTTTTCGGCTCACTGGGTCCATGCCATTGAGTGGTTCGTCGAGAAGAAGAATCTCAGGAGAAAATAGAAGGGCTTGTGCAACTTTGATGCGTTGCCGCATCCCTTTGGAGAGTGTTTTTATCTGGTGCTGCCCTCTGTCGGCAAGGTCTACTTTGGCGAGTGCTTCTTCCCCTCGTTTGCGTGCAGCGGTCGGCGAATCGCCTCCGAGCGCGCTGAGGAAAGCCAAGAAGTCGAGAGCTTTTTCGTTCTCGAAGTGAACATCTTCGCCGGGGGCATAGCCTACTTTTCGTAAGAGCTCGCGATTACCTGGGCCGACAGCGGAGCCACAAATTTCAACGCTACCTCTGCTAGGGTGAATTAACCCACACAGTAAACGCATAAAGGTGGTTTTGCCGGAACCGTTTGGACCAAGCAAGCCAACAACTCCCGGTCCAGCTTGTACGGTCAATTCGGAGAGGCCCTGCACTTCTCCGTAGAACCGCGAAAGTCGATGGCACTTGATGGGCGAAGTGTTCATCCCACGCGCCCTTTAGTCCGAATTTGGAAGATTAGAGCCGATAAAGAACTCAGCAGGATGGCCAAGATAACTCCTAGTGCGAGTTGGAAAGGTGGGCTTTCATCGGCATCGAATGGCCAATCAAGAAGTCCGTTTGCCAGTGTGAAAATGTCCTGATAGAAGGCAATTGCTAGATAAGAGACCTCACCAGTAATTTTGGAGAAGATCGGGCCAAGGGAACCGGAAAGAACGATGAAGGTGACCAGGAAGAGAGCAGTTTTGGTGCCGTTGCGAGTGAAGGAAGATACGGCCTGAACAAAGAGCGCAACCGTAAGAGCTAATAAGCCCATTGCTGCAGACATACCCAAGGGCACCATTGCAACTTTCTCGAAATGACCATCTGGGGCGGTCAGGACATCAAAAAGCCAAATCCAGAGCAAAGGGGCAAGGGTCACGAGTAAAAGGAACGCTGTAAAGGCTCCTGTTCGCCCTATTAAGTATGCCCCAGGAGTAATAGGTCTTGAAAAGTAGGCTTCTAGTGCATTGGACTTGAGGTCGCCGGTAATCAGCGTGTGCCCCAGCAGTGCTCCAATAGGAAGTAGGAAGGGGTAAACAAACCACTGGAGGGCAACGAGGTAGAAACGACTATCGAATTCATTCACCGACATTCCTCCGTCTTGGCCTGCTAGTTGGCCGAGATCACGGAGAATAGTTCTCCAGCCTGGCAGGACCGTTTGTATGAAATACATCACCAACGTAATTGCTACTCCTTGCGCTATGGCGCCGATGGTCAGGCGTCGTACCCAAGTAGATTTCCAGCCGCGAATGAAAGTAATACGCCAGATTGCCCACCACGAAGGATGTTTTGTTCTCGCTTCTGCAAGTCGTATATAAGAAGGAGCCCGAAAAGCCACCTCTATATTTCCTCCTCTAGAGTCTCGAGAAACGCATCCTCAAGAGATCGGGCTGCGGGCTGTATGCCGGCAATCTCAACGCCTGCAGATGTTGCGAGGTCGAAAACTTCGGAGGGGTCCACAATCCCTTCTGATTTCGATACCACGACGCTTGTTGACGATTCTGTTTGTGCCAAGAGACCACTTTCTAAAGCTTTTTGTACGAAGCGGGAATTGTCGTCGCCTTGTAGTTGCACCCTTTTCGCGCCTCTGGCGGCGGCGGTCAGATTGCTGAGGCTTTCGTCTCTAATGAGTGCTCCTTTGTTTAAAACCCACACTCTGTTGCAAACCTGTTCGACATCGGGGAGGAGGTGGCTTGCGAGAATCACATGGATGCCATGGTCCTTTCGAATGCGGTTAACAGCTTCGAGCATTGAAGAGCGGCCTGAAGGGTCTAAGCCGTTTGTTGGTTCATCTAAAAGCAAAATGTCTGGATCGTGGATTAATGCAATTGCTAATTTGTATCTCTGCTTCATCCCGACGGAAAAAGATGACACTTCTCTGTATCTTTCCTCCGCTAAGCCAACGAAATGTAGAACATCATGAGCGCGAGGTAGTGCTGATTGAGAAGGAATCCCACTGACCTCGCCAAGGTGTGCCAATCCTGAAACTGCTGACAATCCCTCTATCCAGCAATCGCGTTCTGGCATGTATCCAATTTTTCGCCGAACGTTGATGCCTGATATCCCCGCATTTTCCCCCAACACCGTTATGAGCCCTGCTTCTGCTTGGACCAAGCCAAGAATAGATCTGAGGAGCGTCGATTTTCCGGCTCCATTAGGCCCCAGCAATCCGAGCGCCCCACCTTCCCATTTGGCAGTAACCTGATTTAGGGCTCGAGTGTTGCCATAGCGAACCGAAAGCTGCTCTAGGTGGAGTATTGGATTACTCATTCACAGAGTAAGCGACAGGGGGGACCAATATCTCATATTCGGCTTTAGCCCTGAATTCCTGCATTCGTTCCTGGAGAAGGTGTTCACGAAGGGAGCGTTTCACTTTTGCGCGAACTTGTTCCAGACCGACGGGCCCTTTGATGTGTATGGTTTCGATGCGAGCTAAATAAATCCACCAATCGCCGAGAATAGGCCCTCGAATCTGATGCTCTTCGACATGCTTAAAGCCGTGACCAGCAAAGAGCTGTCGCAGAAAAGGTTCCTCAAACTTGTCTGTCATGTTTCTCTGAAGGATGCCGATTTTGCCTTGCTTCTTTTTGGAAGGGGAGTCTTCTGACCAGCGCATTACAGCATCATTCCACTCCAAATCTCCCGCTTTCACCTTTGCGCTAACACCTGTAAGAGCAATCCATCGTGCTTTCACTTCTTCTTCTGGGAGAGCTGATCCTGTTGTTGGATTGAATAGAGGCACGCGAATCCAAGAGCATGACATTAGCCCGAAAAATTCAGGGACCGAAGCCATCAAATGTTGGCGGAGTCTTAGAGTTGAGAAATCTTTCGGTTGGCTGCTGAGAAGTCTAGTACGAACTTCTATCTCTAATCCTCGTGAGGTCAGAAGGACTTTTGTTGGCTGTGGGCTGTTGCGGTCAGTAGCCCAAGCCAGAGCTTCTTTATGGAGAGATTCCGTTTCAGCTGCAGGGAATCCGGCTGAATCTAAAAGCAATTGATCCCGATATGCCCGCACTTGGTCACGGAAAATTACGGAGCTAAGGTACAGCGCTCGGTAGTCGGGATCGCCTTCTAGAGGCTTGCGGATTGATGGGTCCCACTTGCAGATTGCTTCAACGACTTCTCGTGCCGTTACCTCACGGTCGGCGCTGCGGAGAACTAGGCTGCCTAAGGGGTCTGTCTCTCCATTCTCCTGTGCGATTGCAGGGCTTGCAGCACTGTGAGCTGCGAGCACAAGGAGTGCTCCACTGAGTTGACTGCGAAAGGCCATAATCGGGCGCATCATCCTATCCCCCGAGGTCATTTCCTTGCATCGTTACTTGAAGCAGAAATTCTTTCCGTCTTACCCTGTCGTCAGCTTTTGTGGATGAGACCCAAACGGGACCTATTGCTTCCCATTTTTGTTGACGCGCAGCTTCCCTGAGGAGAGTTGCTCCTTGTTCGGAGGTGATGTCGACATAGGTAGACCAGCACACCCATTCTTTTTCTCCGGTATCCTGCATCCAATCACTCTTTATTGTTTGAGTAGTCACTCCCACATCTTTTGCATCGCCTTTTTGCGAAATCTGAGTCCAGATTTCCATATCGCTAACACCTGCAAGAGCAATCCATCGTGCTAGGGGAGCATGAATAAAGCGTCTCTCTACGATTCCAATCCAATCTGTTGGGGCATGCCCAGCCTGGTTAGGTGACGCTCGAAATGCCGTCCAAGTTGGTGCCGTTGACTCATTAGGGCGGAAATGACTGTCAAGGCACAATATATGTCCGGTAATTTGGGAGAAATTTTCCGTTCGGGCAGCATTGTCTGCTTGCCACTCCCAGGAGTGCGGCACTAGGGGGGCTCTTGTGCCTTTGCGCCAATCTTTTACATAGAGCGTGACTGGTCCCAGAGTGGCCTTTTCCGGGAGATGATTGGAAGCGAAGAAAATTTTTGCGGTTCCGTGTGGAGTTGGAAGCTCTATCGCCATCTTTTCCCTCTCGGTTTGATGCTTGGATTCTTCGGGACAATCCCATGGCCAACGCAATACAATCCAGCGCAACCAAGTTTCCAAAAGAAGTTCTTGCGCAGGATATTTTTTAAAATCCGGAGAGTTGGGAGTCGAAACCCAAGCGTTTTTTTGACTGGCCAGGAGGAAGACATTTTTTATATCTTCGGTCCTCAAGGTGTATCGGAGTCGTGTTGGGCCTCCTAACCACAAATCGGCTTCTTGGCTTATCTGCCCGCCATCTTGAGCTTCAACCTTAAAGGTCGTAACCCCCTGCATGCGATAGTGAATTGAAGGAGTGAAAGGGCTTTCGAGCGGCGCATTACGAGCCTTAGCCCAAGCTCGAGGAGATTGAGGCAGATCCTTTTGCTGGGGGAATAGTCCAAGAAAAAGGGCTACTACGATGCAGCTGCCCATTCTTTTAATCTACGTCCTGCATCATGTAGCGTCTCTAGTTTCTTCGAATAGCAAAATCGAATTTCCCCGGCACCATCTGAAGGGGTCGAATAGAACGAAGAGCCGGGAACCGTTGCAACTCCGGCTTCGGCGACCAGTCTCATAGCAAATGCGCAGTCATCTTCACCTTCGCGCAAGTGCTTTGAGCAATTTGCCATTACGTAATAAGCCCCTTCGGGTGTTTCGCATTCAAAGCCGGCTTCTTGGAGCATGGGGACCATCAAATCTCTTCGCTCTTTATATTCGGTCACCAATCCGTCGAAATATGAGTCAGGCCAAGTTAAGGCTTCAGCGATGGCTTCCTGGAGGGGGGCCGGAGCGCCTACTGTCAAGAAGTCATGCACTTTGCGTACCGCTGTTGTTAGCGCTGGCGGAGAGATGACCCATCCTACTCGCCATCCAGTTACGCTAAATGTTTTCGATGCTCCGGAAATGACCAAGGTACGCTCTGCCATGCCATCTTCAAGGAGAGGGCTTCTGTGAGGACCCGAAAAGAGGATTTCTTCGTAGATTTCATCTGTAAATAGGAGCAAATCTTTTTCTTTGACGAAGTCAAACAGGGCGGAGCATTCTTCAGGGGTGAAAACCCTGCCGGTTGGATTGTGAGGGGTGTTGAAAATTAACCCTCGTGTAGCCGGAGTCCAAGCTTCTCTTAGTGCGTTTACATTCAGGTTGTATCCATTGCCCATTTTGACGAATTTCGGAATAGCCCCTGAGAGGACACCATCTGGGCCGTAATTTTCGTAGTAGGGCTCGGGTATTAAGACTTCGTCCCCCGGATTGAGAACAGCCATCATTGCGGCAAGCATGGCTTCAGTGGCTCCGCAGCAGACAGTAATCATAGATTCAGGGTCGACGGATACGCCTCGCCTTCTGTGCATGAAATCTGCAAGAGCGTTACGGAGTGCGGGGGACCCCCAAGTCGTTGCATATTGATTTATGTCGGATCGAATGTATTTGACGGCTGCTTCTTTTAACTCTTCTGGTGCGGCAAAGTCTGGGAATCCTTGGGCAAGGTTTACTGCGCCATAGGTGTCCGCAACCCGAGTCATTTCGCGAATTACTGATTCCGTAAAAGTGGCGGCCTTTTTGGAAACCCTAATCCCTGGAGCGTCTTTTTTTGAGTTCATCGGTATCAATATGTCCTCTCTAAGGTTTCTGTGCTCGCTGAATCTTTCGCAAGGATCCCTCCGCTACTCCTACAACTTCGATGCTTGGATCCTTTTGAGCTGCTTTGAGAGCTGAAATTCCTGCAAGTGACCCGATTTCCCCCAAAGCAAAGGCAGCTGCTGTTCTCACCAGAGGTTCCGAATCGCCTCGGAGTGACTGGGCAAGTGCTTCCACTGCGATTCCGCTTCGGGTCAAGCCGAGACCAGATGCGGCTTGTGCCCGGACTCCAGTATCTGGGAAATCAATGTAGCCGAGGAAGAGGCGGGACAAGTGGCCGCCGGGGTCATCTCTTAGCTTAGCCGCTAGTCGGTGACCGGCGAATATCCCGTTGACAATCACG
>DNPI01000244.1 GCA_003501525.1 Planctomycetota bacterium | reverse complement strand
CCGAGGTCGCGAGAAAGCAATACGAACTCCACCCATTAGGTGAGAGACAGGCCCTCGCAACTGGGTCGGCTCAGGACCTGGTAAATCGGAAGGAGTTCGGGGGAGTGTCCTCAACCCATTCCTCCTGCAAAATGAAGAAGACTTTGAGCCCAGATAAAGGCACGGATTCCAAGGTTCTGCGCTCGGTCATCTCTCGGCTGAATTAGGATTGTGTTGTCAATTCGGCTCTTATCAAAAAGCAACCGACCACTAGGGTCAACGGTCAGGCGAACAGCTTTTCTAGGACTAGATGACTCTTCGAAAATCCATACGGTGTCGCGACCATCCCAATTTTCGACTTGTATCTCGCCGTCTTCCCATTCAATCTCAATCTCAAGAGGAACCGTGAAAGAACCACGGCGGCGAACTTCTGCACGAACTCGCCATGATTCATCTCCGAGAGATTGATTGAGCAATCGATGCGCAGCGAAATCCATGGTTTCATTACGATGAAAAGCCTGGCTCCAAAAACTGTCCCAATCGATTTCTACATCCCCAAGAGCGGATCCCGCTGCGTGATTAAGGACATGAGCATGAAAATCTGACGGCCGTGGATGACCAAAACGCCAGTTCTCATGCCAAGTCCGCATCAACCTTGTCCAGCGTTCCTCACCCATCAACCTAGCCATTGTTTCAAGCATCATCGCAGGCTTGGAATACGCATTCACTCGACGGAGTTGATCTTCGAACAATCTCCACGTGGGCACCGCAAGGGCCTGTCCCCAATCTGAAGAGAGTGCGCCCCGCAATCCTTCCACCGAGCCTCGAGTGACCGCAGGTAAATATGAAGCCGGAGGCAATACGGAGAACCATCGCTCCAAAGAAGTTGCTCGACGAACTTCAAAAGAAAGCGGTCCAATGAAACCCAAATCAGGACTTTCCCAACGGCGCCCAGTCAAAAAGCCCCTTAAGTCACCCTCCCCGAAATCCGGCACGGAAAGAATGCTGCGACCTGCGTACTGACTACCCAAAACGCTAGTTGTACTAAGGGCGGGCTCCCAAGAAGCTTCCATAACCCGAGCAGTGCTGTAGGTCGTAAACCCCTCATCAATCCATGCATGGTGGAATTCGTCATTACCAACTAATCCGTACCAGAACTGATGCCCGAACTCATGAACCGTAATGCCTTCGGGCGACAGGGTGCGAGGGTGGTTTCCCTTTCGCACACCTCCAGTAAAAAGGCGGGGATATTCCATCCCTCCGGTGCGCCTAGCATCGTTAGCGGGATCTACACAAGTAATCGTCGGATAGGGGTACTCTCCATACCAAAGCCCGAACCAATAGAGAGAGTTGCCAAGAGCATCAAAATACTCATCCCGGTATTCCTCATGCTCGGGCTGTAGCAGAAGAATCATTTCAACCTCTTTAGACGGTCTAGTGTCTTCCACACTTCGGCCTAGAGCTGCAGCCACTTTTGCTTCCTCCGCAGGTCGCGTCCAAGGCGCTTCCTCCGCACGAAAAACCCGGTGTTCTACCAAAAAGGTTGGGTCAACAGTCCAAGCAAAATCATGTACATCCTCAGCTCGAAAACGCCAAGTAGCAGTTCCATCCCCATGATTCTCAGGCGGAGCGAGAAGAGAACCACTTGCTCCCACTGGATGCAAAAGCTGACCACAGTGCCCACAAGGCTCACCACTTCCTAAGTAAATATCCGGGAGAGTGAGGTCTACTTGATAGCTGCCATAGTCGGCATAAAACTCCGTCAAATAGTGATAGGGCAAACAATTCCAGCCTATTTCCCCATCGCGTTCCTCGAAGACCCCAAGCTTAGGAAACCACTGGACTGCATGAAGATAACCTTCACCTCCAGCCCCAGAACGTCGGAAAGCTGGCGGCAGCACGGCTGTAAAGTCAAATCCAATTTTGACAGACCCTCCCGGCGGCACTGGATACCCAAGAGCCGTCCGCATAACTGTCTTGTCAGCCTTGCCCCCTTCCTGAGCAATCCATTCCACTGCACACAGAGGCGGTTCCTCAAAGGGGACACCATTGAGCTCCAATAGCTCTACATATTCTTCTCTCTCAGGATCAGTCTCTTCATCCCGAAACACTGTTCTCCCCCAAGCCCGCGGCAAGCTCTCATTACCCAGCTCGCGTGATTCCGTTAACCAAACGGAATCGCGCGTTGCCCAAGCATTGTTATAAACGTGCCAAAAGAGTTCGGAGGTTGAGGCCGCAGCCGGATTTTTCCATGTGACTTCCTGGCGACAAATCAAAGTGCGGCCAGCTTCGGCTTCGACACCTCCAAGCCGCACCTGAATCGAATAATCCACAACCCGAGGACTTTGCTCGGGAAGCTGTGCTGGCAACTGGGACGCAAAAACTAACCACCCCAGCAGCCAAGCCGGGCCCCTCGTTATTTCCTCCATGGGATGAAGGATAGCCCCGCGGACCTCCAGCTCAGAAAGCTACTACTCCGCAGCTCGACCTAGAACGCGACGCAATCGGGCAACTGCATTGGAGTGTATTTGACTAACCCGAGACTCTGTAAGGCCAAGTCGATTACCGATGTCTCGCATCTTCATGCCTTCACCGTAATAGAGAGTCATGACGAGACGAAGCTTCTCAGGCAAACGCTTGATTTCCGCCGACAGAATTTCTCGCAAATCATTTTGCTCGACAGCGGAAGCACCCGGTTTGGCTGCAAGGCTGTCATATCCGTCCTTATCAGTAGGTAAACCCACCAAAGAAGGGGCCTGCACTCCTTCTTTTCGAGCCTTATCACGTATTGATCGCGGTAAAAAATCGAGGCGGCGTATCTCATCGAGGATTGCCCCCCGAATGCGATGGTAGGCGTAGGTTTTGAAAGCTGCCCCTTGGGAGGAGTCATAAGAGCGTGCCGCCTTCATCAATCCTTCCATACCAGCTGCGAACATTTCATCTTCGCTCACCGACTTAGGCAATCGAGGGCGAATTCGATTCACTACGTACCAAACTAAGCCCTGCCAATCGGCAAGCTCGGACTCAGACACCGGAGCCGCGCCCGGAACACGGGGAGCTTTCGGCGGAGAGTCTTCTGCTTTACTAGACCTAGGAATAGCCATAAGGAAAACGCCATTGGGTAATTTGTTATTGGCGTTGTCCCCCTATCGGCCAGGAAATCGCTTTTTATAAAGAGAGAAACAAGAAATTGTTCTACTCCCTTGGAAAAGTCGAAATTAAAAGTTTTTATGGCTATCCTGGACCTCTCTCAGCGAAAACCCTTGCCCTGACTGGATTTCCGACCGCTAGCAAGGCTAGTTTCCGTCCTGAAGCACACAACCCACAAATGGCATCTAACTCCCCCTCAAGCGCTGAACAAATGGGCGAAGCTCAAAAAGAAATTTCGGTTTCAGAGTTTTTCGCAAAAAACCGCCACCTACTGGGCTTTGATAATCCTCGCAAGGCCCTGCTGACAACTATTAAAGAGGGCGTAGATAATTCGCTAGATGCATGCGAAGAAGCGGGCATCCTCCCCGACATTGATATTGAAATTCATCAACTCGAGGAAGACCGCTTCAGGGTAGTGATCGCTGACAATGGCCCTGGAATTGTGAAAGAGCAAATGTCAAAAATATTTGGGAAGCTCCTGTACGGCTCTAAATTCCATAGTCGGCGGCAATCACGAGGCCAGCAAGGGATTGGGATTTCTGCCGCCGGTCTTTACGGGCAAATGACTACCGGTAAAGGGGTCATCATTACTTCCAAAATCGCCAGAAAGAAAGAGCCTGTGACTATGAGCATTCAAATGGATCTCACCAATAACAAGGAAGACGCCCGCCCCGAAGAGCTGCCAAAAGACTGGGATCATCGTAAACAGGGAACTCGATTTGAAGTCGTCTTGGAAGCCAGTTATCAACGCGGCATTCGCTCCGTCGATGACTATGTAAAGCAAACCGCTGTTTCGAACCCCCATGCCACTATCAGGTATCAGCCCCCAAATGTCGAAGAAGCAAGGGTTTATGAACGCTCAACTAAAAAAGTTCCCGTTCAAACAGAGGAAATAAAACCACACCCCTACGGAGTCGAACTGGGTGAGCTCATGACAATGATGCGCGACACATCTGCGCGATACTTGCCTAGTTTTCTTCAGGAAGACTTCTGCAGAGTCGGGAGGAAAAAGGCCCTCGAAATTGTTGATCTCGCAGATGAGCTCGCTGGCTCAGAATTAAACCTCACTCACAAGAGCTACCCTAAAAACATGTCTCGACGGGGCTCAGATTTCCTCTACCGAGCCATACAAAAAACTAAAATTACAGCGCCCCCCACAAGCTGCCTCTCCCCAATTGGAGAAGAGCGCATTAGGGAAGGCCTACAGAAAGAATGTGACGCTGATTTCTATGCAGTTGCCACTAGGCCACCGTCGGTCTACAGAGGCAACCCTTTCCAAATCGAAGTCGGCATAGCCTGGGGACGCCCCGGCGGAGATGAGCTTGCAGTCGATACGAAAGGCCGTATCACTAAAACAAAAAAGAAAAAGGCTAAAATCGATACGGAAGACTTGCTGGGTAACGCAGATGACGCTGTCAGGGTTCTGCGCTTCGCAAACAGGGTCCCGCTCCTGTTTCAACAATCCGGTTGCTGTTTCACAAAAGCTGTCTCTAGTACTACCTGGCGGAATTACGGGCTTTCGCAAGCAAAAGGGTCCGTCCCAACAGGATCCGCGGTCATTTTGATTCACATGGCCAGCGTTTGGGTGCCTTTCACCTCCGAAGCAAAAGAAGCCGTCGCTTCATATCCAGAAATCCAAAAGGAGGTCAAGCGAGCTCTTCAAGAGGCTGGACGCAAACTAGGAGCACACATTCGGCGAGAAAAGAAAGTCGCTAGCGAATTCGAGAAACGTTCCTATATCGACCAGTACTTACCCCACGTGGGCATTGGCCTCCAAGAGATTCTTGGCTTAACCGCCGAAGAACGTGAAGACACCGTAGATAATTTGAAAGAAACCCTGGAAACTAACAGGAAAATAGGATGAGCCCTGCAAAGAAAAAAACGACAAAAGAAAATTCGAAAACTGCTACTCCTAAAAGGCGCAAGCGTCCGCGAAAGGCCGCGCCGCGAGGCAATGGAGAGAGTGGTGATTTGAAAGAAACCGCGCTTGTTGGCATCCAGGAAGTCGCTACAGAAATCCACACGGTCGCCAATAAAGGCAATCTTCCGGAAATAACAATGCCGCAGCGTTCCCTCGCCAACGTCACATACGACCGCAAGACTGGGTATTTTGAACTCGGCGAAAACTTCAAAACACGGACTCTAGATGTCAATTCCGTTAAAACCTTCGCTCAAACACTGCGCCTAATGTCTTTGGCCAAAGAAATGGTTTCAGGAGATGATTTCGCGACTAAACGAGAGGCTTACTACGTCTCAAAAAATTGGGGCGAAGCCAAATTCGGCGAACAAAGAGAGTCAGACACTGTCCTTGACGACATCGAGGGAATGTTCTCAATGCGCGATGTTACTCGAGAAACACTGCGATTCGTCCCTGAAGAACACGGCGGTTCCGTCGTTGGCCCGCTAACGGTTATTGACCGCGATCCAGAAACTGGAGAAGCAATACGGTCTGCCTGCGACGCAATGGGATCAGGTGCCTATACAGTCCCTTCCTCAGTCGATCATCTCGGACTAGAAAGCACCGCTGACTTTGTCCTTGCCATTGAAACAGGCGGCATGTTCCAACGCCTTAACCATCACCGATGGTGGCGAACCTTTAACTGTATTTTGGTCGAAACTGCAGGTGTTCCGACTAGAGCAACACGACGCTTTGTGCGACGACTTTCATTAGATTTGAAGTTGCCGGTCTATGCATTCGTCGACTGCGACCCGTATGGCGTTTGCAACATTTATCGGACGCTCAAAGTAGGCTCAGGCTCTGCGGCGCATGTAAATCGAAAGTTTTGCGTACCGAATGCAAAATTTCTGGGAGTCACCCCCCAGGACATCATTGATTTCGGGCTTGAAGATGCAACACACCCTCTTCAGCCCGTCGATGTAAAGCGAGCAAAAGACGCACTAAAAAACGACCCCTTCTTTCAAGCTCAGCCAAAATGGCGAAAAGCAATCAAGCAGATGCTGAAGATGGGTGTACGCGCGGAACAACAGGCCTTCGCTAAATGGGGCCTCAACTTCGTTCTAGAAGAATACCTACCCAAAAAACTACAGAATCCGCGTAGTTTCCTCCCCTAGAGAGGGAAATCAAACATCCTAAGCCTATTCATTAAAAGGCTTTAGGGAATACTTAAGCGGCAGGGCACAGGTAGCCGAAAGGGAGAGTGGCGCATACGTGCCCTTTCCAATGCAAAAAAATCGCGCATTCAGCCTAGTAGAAAGCCTTGTTGTAGTGGCCTTAGTCATGGTTCTTGCCTCCATGGCTATCCCGGTCTGGCAAGTGACACTTGACGAGGCCAAATTAGCCTCAGTGGATCAGCAGCTCCAGAGAGTTCG
>DNPI01000183.1 GCA_003501525.1 Planctomycetota bacterium | reverse complement strand
AACGGAAACGCCGCCGGAGAGACCGCCGAAAAGGAACTGCTCGAAATTCTTCAAAAGGCTTCCAGCTGAAGGTCTAGGTAGAATTCGCAGCCATGAGTGATTCGGGAAATCCGCTCGAAACTGCTATCGCGGTAGCGCGCGCCGCTGCCAAGCTTTGCAAAAAAGTCCAGGCAGGAATCCCCACCAGCATGAACAAAGAAGACCGCTCGCCGGTCACGCTCGCCGATTATGGCTCTCAGGCTGTAATTCTTCGAGCGGTTCAAGAAAAGTTTCCGGAACATCACGTACTCGCCGAAGAAGGCGCTGGTCACCTCCAGTCCAACGCTAGCGCTGAACACGCGGAACAGCTTGTCGCGCTCGTTACCGAAGCCATTCAAAAGGAAGCAAATTTTGCGGAAATCTGCAGTTGGATTAACCACTCGGGGTCTAACTCTTCATGGTCTTGGTGCATCGACCCCATCGACGGCACTAAAGGATTTCTTCGTGGCGACCAATACGCCATTGCCATCGGAATCCTTCGCGACGGCGAACCCTTTGCCGGCGTATTGGCCTGCCCAAATCTTCCTACACAACCTGAAAGTTCGGGAACCCAAAGAGGCGTTCTTTTTGCAGCATTGAGGGGCGAGGGGGCAAAGTGGTGTGAGCTGGAATCTAACGATTGGCACACCTCAAAAGTAAGCACTCTGGGCCTAAAAGAGGCTCGCGTTTTAGGGTCTGTGGAATCTTCCCACGGTGACCCCGCCCTGGTAACAGGAATGATGCAAGCCGCTGGGATTGAAGGCGGCTTTGTCCGCTTTGACAGTCAAGCCAAATACGGCATCCTTGCAAGAGGCGGGGCCGTCAAACATGCCTCGGATGTTTCCATCCCAATCCACTAGAACGAATCGGGGGGAATGAAGAATGTCTCCGCCTTCGTCCATTCCGCGACCCATGGCTAAGCGAAAGGTTCCTTCGCAAAGGTCTCGAATATTTTTCTCTTCTCCGGTTGCGAGAGTCCAGCGTTCTAGAGGAATGTCCTTTTCTTTAGCCCAAGTGTTAAGGCGCTCAGGGGTGTCCCATTTAGGGTCTATTGAAATGCTGAGGAGATGAGGCCCAAACGAATCCGGCCATCTTTTGGTGATGCTTTCCATTCGTTCAATCATGGGTGGGCAGATGCTTGGACACCGCGTGAAGAAAAAGGCGACCACCCACAGCTTGCCTTTGAGCGAATCCCGGTCGAAGACATTCCCATCCTGATTTACCAGCTCAAATGCGGGAAGGGCTTCTATTACAGGCGGCAAGGATCTGCCGCACCCATTGAGGACCGCAAGTACGCAGAGGAGGAGGGGTAGTCGCATTCCGCGGCATTCTAAGGTCAGAACATCGCACAAGGAATGGTGTTTGCCTTGTAAGCTAGTTAGTTATGGCTTTTCCCCTCAAGGTGTCTTTAGGTTTTCTTCCTTTGCTCCTAGTTGCCCCGCTGTCAGCTCAGGACTTTTACGACGAAGCTGTTTTGAGGGAAGTTCGACTCGACTTCCAGCAAAGCAATTGGTGGTCTCTCTTAGAAGGGAATTACGGGACGGGTATAGATATCCCTGCAGATATGACTGTGGATGGAGTTACCTACTCCGATGTGGGCGTGAGGTTCAAAGGGAATACTTCATTTACGCGCCCAAATACGGAGAAGAAATCCTTCAACATCACGACCAACTCATTTGTGGCTGGCCAAGATGTCATGGGATACTCGACTTTGAACTTCAACAATGCCTATATGGATCCGTCTTTTATGCGGGAAGTTCTTTTCTCGAAAGTGTGCAGAAGTTTTACGACTGCTGCTCGAGGAAGTTTTATACATCTCATTATTAATGGGGAGAACTGGGGTGTTTATCCAAACGTGCAGCAGTTAAACGGAGATTTTCTCGATGAGAATTATCCAACTGATACAGGCGACAGATTCAAGGTCCCGTCTGCCATGCAAAACCCCGGGAATTCTTCGCTCAATTGGCTCGGTGCCAATTCAGCTTCTTATCAACCTTGGTATGAACTCAAAAGTGAGGACCCGACCGCATACGACCGCTTAATAGATCTTTGCGATATCCTTAATAACACAAATCCTGGCTCGGGGTATTTGCCTGCAGTTGACGCCACTTTTGCAGTTGACCGGGCACTTTGGACTCTCGCATTAGAGAATGCGTTCATGGATTCCGACGGATATGTGCATAAAGGTTCTGATTACGCCTTGTACCGGGATGATGTTCACGACCGGTGGAATATGCTGCAACGGGATGCCAACGAGGCGTTTGGTTCATTTCGCAGGAATGGGTGGGGAACGAATGGGGGTGTGAATCTCCATCCCGATTACGACCATGGGAATGCGAATCTTCCGGTAATGAATGTTCTGCTAGCTGACCCAGAGGCCCACGCTAGGTACATCGCTCATTTCCGCACCATTGTGGAGGAATGGATGGATTGGGGCAGAGTAGGCCCGGTTGTTGCGGCTTGGGATGCTCTTATTAATGCAGAAGTTCAGGCTGATACGAAGAAGATTTATTCCTATTCAGACTATGTTACGAATTTGGACCAGGACGTTAATCAAGGAAATACGGTGTTCAAAGGTCTTCGCCAGTTTGTAGATGAGCGCCGGGCTTATTTATTGGGGCTCGCCGAATTCAATCAACCGGAGCCTGAACTTGTAGGGCTACGACATTGGCCCCCAATGCCGGCAGCGGGAGAACCAATCTGGGTTACTGTTGAAGCTTCAGCCCCTGCCGGAGCATCTCTTGCACATGTCCGCTTGCATGCTCGGACTCGTGGGGCATTTGAAGTTTTCCCGATGTTCGATGACGGCCAGCATAGAGATGGTTTGGCTGGTGATGGGGTTTGGGGCGCTCGACATCACGGCGTCGCGGCTGGAGCTAGGGTTGAATATTATGTTTCTAGCGCTTGCGATGTTCCCAGTGGGGGGGCGTGGCGATTCTTGCCCAGGACGGCGGAATTTCACTCTCCATCGTGGCTGACGCAATCTGGTGCTAATGGGAACCCTTGCATTAATGAATTCCTTGCGAAAAATTCGACTACAAATTCCGATCCCGCAGGAGAATTTGACGATTGGGTTGAAATCCTCAATCGCTCGACTGGAGCAATTGATTTAGGAGGCCTCTACCTGAGCGACAATGCTGCCAACCTCACGAAATGGGAGATCCCAGCAGGCAGCACGGTCGAATCTGGTGAAGTCCTTTTGATATGGGCGGATGAAGATGGATCCCAGGGCCCTTTGCATGCTAATTTTAAATTATCAGGAAGCGGAGAGTCCATCTATCTGACTGCTCCGGATGGAGTCACGGTTTTGGACGCGGTGCAGTACGGTGAACAGGTCGATGACATTTCCACGGGCAGAATGCTTGATGGACAATCGGCTTGGGTAACCTTCTCTTCTCCGACACCAACTTCTCGCAATGAGAATGCTTGTGGATACCGTGCTTACGATCAGCTTAATGCTGCTGCCCACGGGTTACGGCTTGATGGTTTTGGGGACCCGGCATTGGGCTCGACGGTCAATATTCAGATTAGTGGTGCTGCTGCGGGTGATGGTCTTTTCCTATATGCTTCCTCTTCCTTCGATTATCTTGATGCAATTCTTCCTGGGAAGGTTGTTTTAATTGCGCCCGGGAGTTTGATTTTCCAAAGGACTCTTACTGCGAACGGTGCTGGAGAAGCTTTGCTGAGTGTTCCTGTTAACAACCCCTCTCTTGTGGGACGGTCCTTTTTTGCTCAGGTCCATCTCCCCCAATCTGTTCTTGAGGATGAGGTCTCTAACGGTCTTGAGATAATTATTTGCCCCTAATGCGGCCGGCGGGGGTTTTAATGGACGGGCCACTGATTCCGGTGGATAGATAGCGCTATGTCGCTATCCTTGCCGGCGCAATGATGACGTTTCTTGTTGTCCTAGGCGCAGTCTTGGTGCTTGGATTCCTGGGAGCCCCCCTGTGGGCGTGGTTTGTGGGTTTCGCTGGTCTACTGTTGACATGGAATGCCCCTTTTTGGCTTTATCCAACGCTAGCGGTTCCCGGATCAGTTTTTCTTTTCCCCATCCTGCGTAAACCGCTAATTTCCGGGCCACTGCTCCGTTGGATTAAAAGGAAGAACTTGCTTCCGGTTATTTCTGACACAGAGAGAGAAGCTTTAGAGGCCGGAACTGTTTGGTATGAAGGCGACCTCTTTTCAGGGAATCCTGATTTTAAGCGTTTAGTGAGCACGGATTATCCCGAATTGTCTAAGGAGGAATATGCCTTTTATCACGGCCCAGTTGAAGAAGTCTGCAAGATGACTGACGATTGGAAGGTCTTTCAAAAACGAGACCTTTCTCCTGAGGTCCACCAATTCCTTAAAGACAAGGGTTTCTATGGAATGAATATTTCTCCCGATTATGGAGGGAAGGGCTTCACTCCTTCCGGTATTAGCGCTGTTATTTCCAAGCTGAGTTCGCGATCTATCCCACTTGGTATCACGGCGATGTTGCCTAATTCTTTAGGCCCTGCCGAGCTAATCCAGCACTGGGGCACGGAAGAGCAAAAAGCCAAATGGCTACCCCGGCTCGCCACGGGGAGGGAAGTCCCATGCTTTGCCTTGACCGAGCCCGAGGCTGGCTCGGACGCCTCTTCCATCTCTTCGCGAGGGGTGGTTTATTGTGACGAAGGCGGAAACCTTTGCATCCGCCTTGATTGGGACAAGCGCTATACGACGATGGCACTGCGGGCGACGGTTATTGGACTTGCGTTTCAGTTGGAGGATCCAGAGGGACTACTTGGCAAAGGAGCATCCCCTGGTATCACGGTGGCTTTGGTTCCGGCAGATGCCGATGGAATTGAGCGGGGCCTTCAGCACGACCCTCTCAACGTTCCTTTCTTTAATAGCCCCTTTAGGGGTCATGGGGTAGAGGTTCCGCTCGACGCAATTATTGGCGGCGTTGAAGGAGCGGGGAAAGGATGGCAGATGCTTATGGAATGCTTGGCGGCCGGTCGTGGGATTATGCTCCCGGCTCAAGGTTCTGCCGTAATCAAAGGTATGGCAAGAGTGGCTAGTGCTTACTCCGCCATCCGTCGTCAATTCGGGCAACCGATAGGCAAGTTTCAAGGAGTTCGTGAACCTCTCGCTCGGCTAGCCGGGGATGCTTACACCTTTGAGGCCGCTCGCAGGTTTACTTGCGGGGCTTTGGATGCGGGCGAGAAACCAGCGGTGGCCTCGGCCATTGCTAAGTATCAGTTCACCGAGGCTGGTCGTAGGGCTGCTAATGATGCAATGGACATCCTTGGGGGGGCAGGTATTTCTCGTGGCCCTCGCAATCTTGTTGCTCACCCTTACTTCAACGCTCCCATCTCTATCACCGTTGAAGGGGCAAATATCCTAACTCGTTCTTTAATGATATTTGGCCAAGGAGCGGTGCGCTGTCACCCTTATGCGTGGGATGAAATCGAAGGCGTAAAAAAGGGTGATGAAGCGCAGTTTGATAAAGCTTTCTTTGGTCACATTGGGCATGTGATACGTAATATTTGTCGTACAAAGCTTTTATATCTGACTCGCGGTCGTCTCGCTACGGTGCCGCATGCGGGGCCTCTGAAGCGAGATTTTCAGCGGTTAGCTTGGAGTTCTGCAACATTTGCCTTACTGGCAGATTTAGCGATGGTGTTCCACGGTGGTGGTTTAAAGCGCAAGGAGAGCCTTACGGGTCGCTTTGCGGATGCTTTTTCTTGGATGTATCTTGCCGCTGCGGTTTTAAGGCGCTTTGGGGCCGAAGGTCGACTTGCGGACGATTTACCTCTAGCTCGCTGGGCACTCGACAATGCTTTCGTTCATGTCCAAAGGGCTATCGATGGGATTTATCGAAACTTTGGGACTCCGATTTTGGGATTGGTGTTGCGGTGGCCGGTTTCCTGGCTGCACCGGGCTAATCCAATTGGGTCGCCATCCCCTGACAGCTTGGCTGAAAAAGTAGCTGGCATTCTTACCACGCCTGGTGGTCAGCGGGATCGCCTTACGGCGGAAGGGCTTTTCATTCCCGGAGAAAGGGAAGAAGCTCTTGCGCGACTTGAGGAGGCTTTTCAGCTTTGCTTTGAGGCCGAGAGAGTGGCGGAAAAACTAAAAGAGGCGGTTCGTGACGAGAAGCTTCCGAAGGGGAAAGTTCTTTCCCTCCTCGAACCGGCGGTGGCGGCTGGAATCCTTATAGAGGAGGAGGCCGATTTAGTGCGCCGAGCAGAAAAGGCTCGGGCTGACGCCATTCTTGTGGATGCATTTGCTGAGAATGAATATCACGCCACCTCCGAAGGGGGAGGCTGGGCAGCGGATTAGGCTAATAGTTCCTTGACTACGAGGCCTTCCACGTCGGTTAAGCGAAAGTCACGACCTTGAGATCGGTAGGTGAACTGTTCATGGTGAATGCCTAGTTGGTGAAGAAGCGTGGCATGAAGATCGTGGACGGAAACAGGGTTTTCGGTGATGTGGTAGCCCAGTTCATCTGTCGCGCCATAAGAAAGTCCCGGCCGGAAGCCGCCGCCGCACATCCACATAGAGAAAGCATGAGGGTGATGATCACGGCCGAGCAACTTGGAGCCATTCCTCTCTTCATTCATGGGGGTTCGTCCGAATTCTCCTCCCCAAATCACGATGGTGTCTTCGAGTAGACCACGTTGCTCTAAATCTTGAATTAGGGCGGCACAGGCCTTGTCCGTTCTCATGCATTGTCTCGGAAATTGAGTAATTAGGTCATCGCTGGTGTTGGTCCCATGGAGGTCCCATCCCCAATCGTAGAGCTGGATGAAGCGTACACCTGCTTCTGAGAGGCGCCGGGCTAGGAGGCAATTAGTGGCAAAGGAAGGCTTCCCTGGTTCTACTCCGTACAGGTCGAGGACTTCTTTGGGTTCGGTGGAAATATCGGCCAAATCGGGGACCTCTGCTTGCATTCGGAAAGCGAGTTCATATTGCTGAACTCGGGCCTCTGTTTCCGGATTGCCGTGTTCGGTGAACTGTTCTTGGTTGAGGCCTTTTAAGGCGTCAAGCTCACGTCTTCTGCGCGCCCTGTCGGTACCTTTTGGGTTGGAGAGGAATAGAACAGGGTCTCCGTTATTCATAAGCCGAACCCCTTGGTGTTCCGAAGGGAGGAATCCGGGGCTCCAGCAGGAAGAACCTCCACTTGGGAGGAATTGACCGGAAGTCATCACAACGAAGGCCGGGAGATTCTGATTTTCGCTACCTAACCCCCAAGAGAGCCAGGAGCCCATGCTTGGTCGGCCAATAATTTGATGCCCCGTGTTGAGGAAGATTTGAGCCGGCGCATGATTGAATTGCGTGGTATGCATCGAGTGCACAAAAGTTAATTTGTCAGCTATTGCTCCCGTATGAGGTAGCAGCTCGGTAAACCAGTGCCCGCTTTCTCCGTGCTGTTTAAATCCATGTGGAGGGGCCAAAAGCTTTGGTACCCCTTTGATAAAGGCAAAACGTTCGCCTTCGAGGTATTCAGCGGGGCATTCTTTTCCGTGATATTTTTCGAGAGCCGCTTTGGGTTGAAATGTATCCAACTGTGAAGGCGACCCCGCCATATGAAGCCATATAACCCTTTTGGCTCGGGGCGGATGATGCGGATTGGCCAATGCGCCAATCCCTAGCTTCTGGCTTGCGACTTTGGGTTCTTGCCCGAATCCTCTCCGGGTCATCGGAGGGGTTAGGCCCAAGAAAGCGGCCGCCAAGGATCCGGCTCCCGTTTTCAGAATGAAATGGCGCCGTCCGAGGGGCTTCATCCTCTTACCACCATTTCGTCTAAATTCAGGAGGACTGTGCCAATAGAAGGCCATCCGTCGCTTTTTAACAAATCATAGAGAATGTCAATTTCCTTTTCAGTAGCACTGCGCGTAGTGCAATGCTTAAAACCCCATTGCAAACGTTCCCTTTCTGTCGCCCCCTCGGATTCCTTGATGATTTCTCCTAGTGCTTCTGCTGCCTCCACAAATGCGGGGTCATTGAGCAGAGCCAGCGCCTGGAGGGGTGTGTTTGATCGATCCCGTCGAGAGCAAGTTAATTCTCTACTGGGTGCATCGAAGATGGAAAAAGTTGGATATGGGGAAGTGCGCCTCCAAAAGGTATACATACCGCGCCTATGTCGATCAGATCCTTCCGATGTTTTCCAGCGATCTCCAGCATAGGTGGCCAAATCAATCCCAGCAGGTTGTGGTGGGTGAACACTAGGCCCCCCAATCGTTAGATCTAGTAGGCCCGCTAAGGAAAGTGCTTGGTCGCGAATTATTTCTGCGGCCAGCCGGACTCTTGGGAAGAAGGCCAGCAGTCTGTTTTCTGGGTCGCGGGTTGCCGCTTCCAGTTTAATTTTTGAATCTTGCCGAAAAGTTGCGGAGTCAATAATGAGTCGCTGGATGTGCTGAATATTCCATCCCGAATCTACGAGTTCTACAGCTAACCAATCGAGGAGTTGAGGGTGAGATGGGGCTTCTCCGCGTGTTCCGAAATCGTCACTGGTTGCAACTAATCCAGTGCCGAAAGCGTCCTCCCACAACCTATTTACCACGACCCTAGCCGTAAGAGGGTTTTTTGGGTTACAAAGCCATTCAGAAAATTCGAGCCTATTTTTCGGCTTGCTGCGGGTTCGGCGATCGAGAATCCACGGTGCACCTGGAGAGACAATTTCCCCGGGGTTGAGGAAGCTGCCGCGCTCTAAAATGCGAGTTACCCTTGGTTCTTCAGTTTTCTGCATGACCAAAGTGGACGAGGGTTTAGGGATTTTCTCTTCAACGCTACGCAGCGCAGCGCGGGCGGTGGCGATTTCTGGATGAGGAGGGGTGAAGCCCGCTTCGTCCCACCAAGCGGTGCCGCCAAATTGGGAAAAAGCCATTCCATGCACTTCAGCTCCTGGCGCAAGTCCGACATCGGTAGCCAAAACTTCAAGTCGCACCCATTGTCCTGCTTGAGGAAGTGCTCCGAGATTCTTCTTAGAGGGGGTCCCAAGCGTTCCCCAAGGGATTAAATCTTCACCCCAAAATGCCCGGTGTTCCCAATTGTCAGCATGAAACTGGAGCATGATTTGTCGTGGAACGGATGCTGGGTCGAGAAAAACCCAAGCCCAAAGGAGAGTCTCCGCTTCAACGGGAAGTCGAGTCTTTGCGTACGAAAAGTGATGCTGAACAGTTTCGTCGCCTTTTTGGTGTCTGGACGAAAGGCCGGTATGGGCGATGGTTTCTACTTCGTTCCACATATCCATTCGCTCTCCTTCGGGGTTATGGGTCTCGTCTATCCAGATTTGCGGGGGCGATGGCGCGGATTCCTTGTAGGTGGCTTCTGTTCTTGCAAGGTTCTGTTGCGTTTTGATTAAATCCGCTTGCAATAAATTCACAACGGCTTGCTGTCGCGAGGTCAGCGTTTGAATTGTTGGTCCCGTGGTAGACCCGCCATCAGCGGTGTCGTTGAAGACGGCGAACATCCCGTAATAATCTTCTACAGAAAAGGGGTCGTATTTGTGGTCATGGCATTGGACGCAAGACATTGTCGTACCGAGCCAGACAGTTGCAGTGGTGTTTACTCTGTCTAGGACAGCTTCAACCCGATATTCTTCTGCATCTACACCTCCTTCTGTATTGGTCATCGAGTTGCGATGGAAACCGGTTGCGACTTTTTGGGATTC
>DNPI01000029.1:3230-6576 GCA_003501525.1 Planctomycetota bacterium | reverse complement strand
TGATCTCCATTGGCTTCTTTTTTGCAGCCATAATCCCTTTTAAATTCGCGAAGCGCGGTTCATTAAGGCCTTTTTGGCAGGTAATAGCGCAAGGAAGAGGGGCCTCAACTTCTTCATACCCGCCTTCCACTTCACGCTTAGCTTTAACAATGCCATTTCCAATTTCGAGTTCTACGACTTCCGATATGCATGGTATTCCGAGAAGAGTTGCGACGGCAGGGCCTACCCCATGCTGGTCACGATCTACGGCTTGCTTTCCTAAAAAAATTAGGTCAAAGTCCTGTTCCCGGATGGCATTGGCGAGGATTGAAGCTGTAGTAAATCCATCGGTAGTTGGCGCAAGATCTGATTCCAAGAGAAGGGCTTTATCTGCTCCTTTTGCAAGTACCGTGAGTAGTTCCTTCCGGGTTTCTGTGGTACCGAAGCTGACTACCGCTACGCTTCCATCTTCGCTTTTTTCCTTTTGTTGCAGCGCTTCCTCGACAGCAAATTCATCGTACGGGTTAAGCTCGAATTCGACGCTGGTGGGGTCTAAAGCCGTGCCATCTTTCACCCTGACTTGGGTAGTGGTAGCGGGAACGCGTTTTACGAAAACAATGCTTTTCATAGTCCTTGGTTGCGATGAGCCTTGAATTCTAGCGGGGCGGTGTGTCAGAAAGTTCAGGTCAATTCAAATCGTTTGCCGAGATAGACTCGCCGCACAGTTTCATTTTCTGCGAGTTCTTTAGCTGTTCCATCGGCAAGAACTTTTCCATCGGCAAGAATCCAAGTGCGGTCGGTGATGTGCAACGTTTCTCGCACATTGTGGTCGGTCAATAGGATGGCGATACCTCGTTCTCGTAGCCGAACCAAAGTTTCTTGGATTTCCTCAACGGCTACCGGGTCAATCCCGCTAAAAGGTTCGTCAAGTAAGAGCAATGAAGGTTCTGCAGCAAGAGCACGAGCGATTTCAAGCCGCCGCCGTTCTCCACCGGAAAGGACCCTCCCCTTGCTCTCTTTTAAGTCTTCGAGCCCGAATTCGTTAAGCAGGGCTGCGCATCTACTTCTTCTATCTTCTGCTTTGTGGCCTCTTATCTCAAGGATTGCCAAAAGGTTTTCTTCTACTGAAAGCCGACGAAACACAGAAGGCTCTTGTGCAAGGTAACCAAGTCCCATCCGAGCTCGTTTATGAATAGGGAAATGTGTGACATCAGTCCCGCGCATGAACACCTTCCCGGATTCTGGCTTAATCATCCCCATGCACATTGAGAAAGTTGTCGTTTTACCTGCGCCGTTAGGCCCCAAGAGGCCAACAATAGTCCCTTCCTCGACGGCGAGGTCAATCCCATTGACGACTTTTCGACCTTTGTAGCTCTTTACAAGTCCTTGGGCGGAGAGAAGAGGTTTAGCCATATCAGTGCACAAATCCAATACGCACCACTGGGGAGAAAGGTGGAATTGGAAGGAATATTGCAGTGGCTTTTCCGAGAATGAATCGCCGAGGTACTAGTGGGGAATGTTCGCGGCGATCCTCTGCCCCCTGGAGGTCGTTGCGATTTATGGTGTGGAGGCTGCCCCATTGATCGCGAAAAGTCATAAGAGTTCCCGCGCTGTTCCACCGAGGGTTGTCGTAGAAAGGGTCGGAACCGTGCTGAAGGAAATCCCCACGCAGTTCTTTGACGCTACTGCTTGGAGCTTCAAAAGAGAGAACCCGAGCTTCCCAATCTCGGCTGTCGAGTGAGTTTTGTGTGTTATCACCCATCATGAAGTAATGCCCCTCTGGGATTTCAAACACAGGAGCTCCTCCGTTCAGAGGCGGGAGATAGTGAATGTCTCTCCAGACCCGGGGTAGTTCAAGGAGCCAGCCTCCTTTTTCGGTCGAAAAGCGGATGGTGTTCTGAGAAGGGCGAGAGGCTTCAAAATTGAAGTCACGAGCAAATGCAATATTTTGGCCGCCGGACTCGAGATTTACTTGGAGTCGATGGTCCCAAAAAGCAACTTCGCATTCGATGTCCTCTCCGGGAGCAGAGATGCTGTCGAAGGTGACGATTTCTCCATCAGGGAGGGTAAGGCGAACGCTGTTGTTGGAGTGTTGGGGTACCTCGAGGTGCACCGGGAATGCTCCAAAATCACATTGGAGTCGAAGAGGCCCACCTTCCTCCTTTGGTGTCGCTTTGAATGCCACTTTTAAATCACCGACAACTTTGTGAGATGTGGAAGCACCGCCGGTTATAGGAATCCTGGAGCGAATGCTCCCTGGGTAACCGTCTCGATAATCGTCTCTAACCGGTACCCTTAGTTCGACGTTAGCGCGACCTACAAGGTTCAAGGGATTGTTGCTCCCCGGCTCAAAAGACCCGCTTCTCTTCCATCCAGACCATGCAGCGGGTGGAGAGCCAGGCAAGGGTCGTACTAGCTTCCAAAGGTGCTTTTGCAAATTTGCAGGCTTTCGTGCAATGCGGAAGCCGTTATTGCTGGCGGTGTCTTTAGTCCAGATATCACCGTATTGAATCCACATTTCTTCTCCGGGCAAACCGACTACGCGTTTTACATAGTTATTAACGGTTGCTAGGGGGTAGCGGAAAACAATTACTTCCCAGCGCTGCGGGTCTCTTACAAGGAAGGTCAACTTGTCGACCAGAACTCTGTCATGTACGCCACCTTTTGGTGTCTTGCGGGCGGGGTCGAGTAGCCCTGTGCCCATCAAAGTAGGTTGCATTGAACCAGTTGGGATTTGATAGGCCTCTAGCGCAAATACTTTTAATCCGAGGGCCATAGCCACGGCGAAGACCACGACTTCGATGTTGTCTCTAAGTGGATGGTTAGATTTATGCTTGGTGGGCATAGTGAGAGCCTATTCGTCTGTCGAAAGGACGGCCAGGAAAGCCTTTTGCGGGACCTCCACGCTCCCAATAGATTTCATGCGTTTCTTTCCTTCTTTTTGTTGCTCAAGCAGTTTTCGCTTTCGCGTGATGTCTCCGCCGTAGCATTTTGCGGTTACGTTCTTTGACAATGCGCGAATATTTTCTCTCGCAACGATTTTGCCACCGACAGAGGCTTGAAGGGCGACTTCGAATTGATGTCGTGGGATTTCTTTTTGTAATTTTCGCAAGACCGCTCTGCCTCGACGTTCAGCAACATTCCTGTGACAGATTGTCGAAAGTGCATCAGCGTCGTTTCCGCCGACTAGTATGCGAAGCTTGACGAGATCTGCCGACTCGAATCTAGGCTCGTCCATATTCATTGTGCCGTAACCTCGTGTTCCGGATTTGAGTTTGTCGTAGAAATCAAAAATAATTTCGGAGAGGGGAAGGTCCCAAGTCAACATAACTCGCGAGGGAGATAGGTGCTCTTGGCGCAGGAAGTT
>DNPI01000029.1:0-2843 GCA_003501525.1 Planctomycetota bacterium | reverse complement strand
AGGTGAGTTGTGACGACAGGCTCTCGAATCTCTTCGTACAGATTACTTTCCGGGAGATCGCCAGGAGAATGAATGGTGGCAATCTCTTTGTTCTGCATTGCGATTTCATACGGAACCGTAGGAGCTGTCTGAACTATGTCTAGTCCGCTTTCCCTTTCCAATCTTTCTTGGACAATTTCCATGTGAAGAAGGCCTAAAAAACCACACCGGAAGCCGAATCCTAATGCTTCACTTGTTTCAGGCTCGAAAACGACAGAAGAATCGTTCAGCTTTAAAGTGTTTAGGGCTGAACGGAGATTTTCAAAATCTCCTGATTGGACAGGGTAAAGGCCACACCACACCATTGGTTGTGGTTCGCGGTAGCCAGATAATCTTTCCGCCCTCTTACCTTTTTGAGTAGTAAGGGTGTCGCCTACATTCACATCTCCTAACTTTTTAATGTTTGATATTAAATAGCCGACTTCGCCAGGTCCTAGTGATTCGCAGGGTTTCGGCTGCGGTGAAAATTTCCCGAGTTCAAGCACTTCATAATCTGCTTGAGCACCCAGCATGTGGACCATGTCCCCTTTTTTGATTACCCCGTCTACTACACGCAAGTTAACAATGACGCCCCGAAACTCGTCGTATTTAGCGTCAAAGATGAGGGCTCGTAAGGGGGCTTCGTCCTTGCCTTTAGGCGCGGGGACACGATCGACAATGGCTTCCAGCAACTCTTCAATCCCATCTCCTGTTTTCGCAGAACAGGAGAGGCAGGCATCACTTTCCAGCAACAGGACATGTTCGAGTTGCTCGAGAATCTCTTCGGGTCGAGCATGTGGGAGGTCAATCTTGTTGAGAGCGGGTATGACCTCCATTTCTTGCTCCATTGCGAGGGTTGCGTTAGCCACCGTTTGCGCCTGAATTCCTTGCGCGGCATCAATCAGAAGAATGGCTCCTTCACAAGCTTGCAGTGATTTCTCAACTTCGTAAGAAAAATCCACATGTCCTGGCGTGTCGATTAAATTGAGCAAATATTTTTCGCTACGAACTTCGACTTCGAGCGCCACGGAAGCAGCTTTGATGGTTATCCCTCTTTCTCGCTCGAGGTCCATGGAATCGAGTAGCTGATTCCGGGAGCGGCTTTTCTCAACCGCTCCAGCATGCTCCATCAAGCGATCGGCCAATGTCGATTTGCCATGATCGATGTGGGCGATGATTGAGAAATTCCGAATTTTGTCGGTAGATATGTTCTCGCTCATATTGCTTGTTCAGGCAAGGATTGACTCTAAGGCTGCTTGAAGGCGTGTCATAGCTCTACTCCTATGGCTAATTGCCGCTTTTTCTTTAGCGCTCAATTCAGCGAAAGTGCGGTCTGACGGTTCATGATAGAAGAGAGGGTCGTAGCCGAAGCCACTTTCGCCACGAGGTCTGTCCAGAATCCAGCCTTCCACAGACCCTTCAACAGCGAGCAGGATTTCTCCCGGTTTAGCGAGGGCGAGCACGCACCAGAAGGAGGCCATCCGCTTTTCAGGCGGAACCCCTTTGAGTTTCTCTAAAAGCATTTCATTGTTTGCGGCATCCCTTTTTTCTCCACTAATGCCAGAAAAACGGGCAGAATGAACTCCCGGTGCGCCGTTTAAATAATCCACCATAAGGCCGGAGTCGTCCGCTAAAGCCCAGATTACTTCGTTATCTTTACATTTTTTTGTCGCGGTCTCTGCCGCAGAGAGAGCTTTCAAGGTAGCGTTCTCCAGGAATGTAGTGCCGGTTTCGTCTACCTCCGGTAGTCCCTCTTGGAGTGATTCAGGGCCAGTGACGACCAAGGGGAGGTCTGCTGAAAGGGCTCGCAATTCAGTTAATTTCCCAGGGTTGCCGGAAGCTAGGAGTAGGCTTTGTTTCTTCAAGATTGGGCAGCCTGCACATCCAGCACTGCTTTCTGCTGCATTTCGCCAATCTGGGCACACCCGGCCAATCCTAAATCCAATAATTGGTCAAATATCTCCCGATTGAAAGGGCTTCCTTCCGCAGCGCCCTGCACTTCAATCAACTGGCCTTTAGAAGTCGCCACTATATTCATATCTACTTGGGCTGCGAAATCTTCTTCGTAATCGAGGTCGAGAAGGATTTCTCCATTAACTACTCCTACTGAGACTGCGGCAATCCAGTCTCGTAATGGCCAGTGTGAAATCTTTTCAGCGTTTGCCATGGCTTGGAAAGCATCATGAATGGCCACCATTGCTCCAGTAATTGATGCACATCGAGTGCCGCCATCAGCCTGCAACACATCGCAGTCGACATGCAGGGTTGTTCCTGGGAACCCTTCTAAGTCCACGGCGGCTCGCAGCGCTCTTCCGATAAGACGCTGAATCTCAACACTTCGACCATCTTTATGCGTGGTTTCACGCCGCTTGCGACCGGCTACTGACCCAGGCAGCATCGCGTACTCCGCAGTCATCCAGCCCTTGCCTGAATCACGCATCCACCTCGGGACACCCGAAACGGCCGATGCCGTGCAAATTACGCGTGTGTTGCCAATTTCGACCAATACAGAGCCTTCAGAGTTGCGGGCATAGTTCCGATGGAAGGATATCGGGCGGAGTTGATCGCAATTGCGTCCTTCTTGCCGTGCCATGACTAATGAGTAATTGCTTCGAGAGTGGAAATAAGACCCAGAGGGCGAGTAGCCGTGTGCCCATTATCGTTGGCCCAGGTGAGGCCTTCGGAAAAGGAGAATTCTATCAGCGGCCCTCCTTCCTGGGTTTTTGGGTTGTATACGCCCAGCGGAGCCCAGCGTCGCAACCAGTAAAGATAATCCTCCTCAAGTGTTTGTAGTCCTGTCCGCTTTATGCGAGTAAGTAGCGCTT
>DNPI01000213.1 GCA_003501525.1 Planctomycetota bacterium | reverse complement strand
TGTCCATTCAAGAAAAAGCCCATGGTCCGGAGCACCCAGATGTAGCCAATGCCCTCAACAGCCTCGGCATCCTTCTTCGGGCCCAGGGTTCTTATGCGGAACCTCGGCTTTTACATGAACGTGCGCTGGCGATTTGGGAAAAGACCTTAGGAGCCGAACACCCGCAAGTAAGCCTTGCCCTCCACAACCTCGCCAACCTTCTTAGAGATCAAGGATTCCTTGCTGAAGCACAGCCTTTGGTTGAGCGTTCACTGGAAATTCGTGAAAAAACCTTGGGCCCCGAGCACCCAAAGGTGGGGGAAGCTCTCAATTCCCTCGGCCTGATTCTTGAGAAACAGGGCCTCCACGCTGAAGCGCAACTTCTCCTAACTCGTTCGCTCGTAATTCTCGAAAAATCCTTGGGCCCCGAACACCCAGAAGTAGCGGGAACTCTCCACAACCTTGCTAACTGCGTCAAGAGTCAAGGGCTCTATGCTGAAGCCCGACCTTTATATGAACGCGCACTGGCAATTTGGGAAAAGTCCCTGGGTCCCGAGCACCCAACTGTAGCTATAGCCCTTAACAACTTCGGCATCCTTCTTCAGGAGCAGGGTGCTTATGCGGAAGCCCGACCTTTGTATGAACGTGCACTAGGAATTCGCGAAAAAATATTAGGTCCCGAGCACCCAAGAATCGCAGATTCGCTTATTAGCCTCGCCAACCTTCTTCAGACACTGGGGGCTTACATGGAAGCCCTGCCCCTATATGAACGAGCTTTGTCCATTCAGAAAAACGCCTATGGCCCGGAAAACCCACATGTGGCTGTTGCGCTCGAAAATCTCGGCAACTTTTTTTACAACCAAAAATCTTATGCCCAATCGCAACTTTTGCATGAACAAGCCTTAGCGATTAAGGAAAAAGCCTTTGGACCCGATCACCCGACGGTAAGCAGCTCGCTCAACAACCTTGCAATAGTACTTCAAGCTCAAAAATATTTTTCGGAAGCACATCTTTTCATGGAACGTGCACTGGCAATTCGCAAAAAAACATTTGGCCCCGAGCATCCAGAGGTGGCGGGAACCCTCTACAACCTCGCCTCAATGTTGCGCGAACAAGGAGCTCATGCAGAAGTCGAGCCCATGTATAGAGAGGCGATTGCGGTATGGGAAAAAGTTCATGGCCTCTATCACCCCGAGATGTCCTTCTTTCTCAACAGCTTCGCCTCTTTTCTCAGAGGACAAGGCTCTTATACGGAAGCGGGGCCTTTGTATAAGCAAGCCTTAGAAAGCGCGCTTAATCACTTGTCATCAAACATAGGGATAATGACTGAGTCCGAGCGCTTTCAATACATAACGACCCAAACAAATCCTGAACCCTTTCTCTTAAATCTAATAGCCATGCGAGGCGAAGGGCTGGACAAGGATTAACCCTGCGAGCGAATAATCAACCTTCACCCGAAGCTTCCACAGCTGGAATCTCGGGTTCTTCCGGTTGATATCGGTCTCCCCCTGGACCCGAAGGAACCCCGCGATCCGAACGACTATCAGCCCCTTCAGGGATCTCAGACAACTCAACTCCCACCAGCAACGAAACACCCTTACGGCGCATCGTAACCCCGAAGAGCCTCTCACAGTGAGACATCGTGATGCGATTGTGCGTGACAACAACGAACTGAGTGTCGTGGGTGAAATCACTAAGTGCTTCTATAAACCGCTCCACATTCGAGTCGTCTAATGCAGCATCAACTTCATCAAGAAGGCAGAATGGCGACGGCCGACTTCGGAAAACCGCAAGCAGAAGAGCCAAGGCTGTCAAAGTTCGCTCTCCCCCTGAAAGCAACTGGAGAGTTTGAAGCTTTTTCCCCGGCGGGCGAGCGGTAATTTCAATCCCAGCTTCAAGTGGATCTTCCTCGGGCGTCAAATTAATCTCCGCCTTACCACCTCGGAACAAACGCCTAAATATCTGTTCGAAACGGCCACTGACCGTTTCAAAGGTTTCTAAGAATTTCTCGCGACAGAGACGGTCCAAGTCCTCGAGCGTCTCTTCTAAATTCCTCCGCCCTTCCTCCAAATCCTCTTTTTCGGAAAGGAGGAATTCCACTCGCTCCGTCTTCTCCTCAAGCTCTTGAACAGCCTCGAGGTTCACAGGGCCAGCAGAATCCATCCGACTTCGAGTCGAGTCCATCTCCTCTTTCAAATCAACGAGCGTCGTTTCCGCAGAAAGTGGTGAGGAGACATCAACTTCAAGCTCTTTCGCCAAAGCGACAAGCGGCTCTCCATAATCCTCTTCCACTCCTCTGAACAATTCTTCCCTTCGCATACGTGCCTCTTGCATTTCAAGGGCATACTCCTGGCGCTTACCTAGCAGCTCTTCAACTTGCCCAGAGTCGTCACTTCGAGAATTGCGCTCTTCCGCCAAAGCTCGAGTCGCTTCTTCTAAGTTTTCCTCAGCAATTCGTATTTGATTCGCTGCTCCATCCCCACCTTCCTCAAGGTTTTTTTGTTCGATACGCGCAGCCTGAATTTCGGAATCCAAGCGTGACGCTCGCGCAATAAGGCCTTCGCTTTCCTCTCGTAACCGCCCGCGGTCTGCCTCAAGTGTTGCTTTGCGGCTTTGCAAACTCTGCTCTCGTTCCTCTAGAACCTCCATACCTCTTTCAAGCCCCTCCTGCTGAACACGAGAATTCTGAAGTTTCTCCGAAAGCTCTGCATGCTCTTCATCCTCCCGCCCCGAGGCGCTCTCGAACTTCTCAAGCTCATTTGCCGCCGCCAATCGAGCGGCTTCGGCCTGATCCCGCGCAGCCTCTGCCTCTAATTCCTGCTGAGAAGCAGCTCCCATTACCTCAAGAAGGTGCTCCTCCTCAGTCCGGAGAGCTGAAACTTCTTCTTGGCGGCGGCCCTGACGCGCGCTCTCCTCCTCTTTGCGTGAACCTGCTAACTCCGCAAGTCCGCGCGCCTCTACGTATTCCGACTCGAGAGGACCAAAGTCTTCTTCAACCTGCGCGAGCCGTTTTGATATTTCCAGGGATTGAGCCTCGAGCGCTGATAGCTCAGCCGCTGCTCGCGACCTCGAACTCTCAGCTTTCTTCCGAGCACCTCTCCGGGCGAGCAAACCTGTCTCCTCCTCCTTGAGCATCCCAAGGCGAGCAGAACCTGCACCGTGAAGCTCTCCATCTTCACTTAAGAACAAAAAACCCGGATGCTTTTCAGCGAGGGCAGCAGCGCTGGCACCTTCGGCCGTCGTAAAAACAGGGCCTAATCTCCGGCAAAGAGCGTCGCACTTCTCTCGGTCACCGGACAAATGCACCCGCAAAGGAGTCAATCCGGCGACTGCTTGGGAAGCGTTAGTACCAGGCCCGGGGAAGAGAAAATCAACTGTCCCATCTGTGTCCATCGCACCAGGGCGATTGTCAACCCAAACAGCATGCTGGAGCCTACCCAGAAGACTAGCGAGAAGCTTGTCCCAAGGAGGAGGGACAACTACACCCTCCAAAAGCAGGCTGCTTTCACCCACTGAATCATTAAGAGCCCGACGGACAGGTGAGGGCAATTCTCCACCTTCATCCCCAATCTCCTGTAGCGCTTCTGCCCTTGCTCTGTACGCGGCTTCCTCGCGACGAATTTTTTCAATCCCAATGTCCAAGTCAGAGCGACTAGCCCGCAGCTTATCTCGAGCAGTTGAAAGGGATTGAACTTTCTCTTCGAGAACCCCTGCCGCACGAGAAGCTTCTCCCTCAGACTGAGTAGCAGCAGCAACTGAATTTTCGATATCAACGGCTTCGCTTTCAATCTCCTGGCGTCGCCTTTGACGAGCTTCCAGCCCACCTTCCGCTTCGCTCCTTTCTTTCGCCGCAACTGCCATGCGGTTGTTGTGACGAGTGCGCTCTCCGAGAGCCTCTAAAACTCGCGAGCGCAATTTCTCCAAGTCCTGCCTTTCCTCGCGCCTCTTTGTTTGCGAGGCAAGGAACTGCCCTTCAATCAAAGTTAAATCTGCTTGGCTCGATTCCTTATCGATCTCAAGCCCTTCCTTTTCTTTCAGCAGAGCTCTCGTTTCACCTGCAAAGCTTTCCTCCAAGTCAACGAGTTGGTCAAGCGCAACTTGATTCGACCCTTGACCTTCCTCGCACTCTGCCTTGCGATGCTCAAGTCCTCTTAAGCGCTCTTCAAGGCCAGCTAAACGCTCACTAGATGCCGCTGCTTTGCCACGCACACGCTCAAACGACTGCCTAGCTGAATCTTCCCTAGCAACTAAATCCGTGAGTCGTGCATCAGCAGCGAGCCGTTCATCCTTGCGCGCTTTGACTTGAGCGTCGACTTCAGCCGAGAGCTTTTCTATCTCCGTTTCGCGTTCAGCAAGATGCGCCGTCTCCGCAAGACCTACGCGAACCCGAAGCTCTTTAAGCCTGTCGCGCATTTTCAGCCAGCTCCTCGCTCTTCCAGCTTGATATTTCAGAGATCGCACCTGCCTCTGCACTTCACTCAAAACATCCTCAACTCTGGCTAAATCCTGAGCAGCATGGTCAAGTTTTCGCGATGTCTCTGCCTTGCGAGCTTTGTACCGGCTAATGCCCGCAGCTTCTTCGAACACACTGCGCCGTTCAGCCGGGTTCGCGGCCAAAACTGCGTCAATCTTTCCCTGTGCAAGGACCATATACCCTTGCACTCCCAACCCTGTATCCATTAAAAGATCCTGAACATCTTTTCTGCGAACTTTACGCCCATGGAGGAGAAATTCGCTCTCGCCTGTCTGGAAAAGCCGACGCCCCACAGATATCTCTCCACCTGGGCCGGCATGAACTCCCTCCTCATCTCCAAGAATGACCTCTACCATCGCGTAAGGAGCAGCCGCGCGACCTTCAGCCCCCTTGAAAATGACATCTCCCATAGCATCAGCCCGCAGCGATTTAGCTGAACGCTCTCCCATGACCCAAAGAATGGCATCCACAACGTTCGACTTACCGCATCCATTGGGACCAACAACTCCTGTGAGACCTCGTTCGACAGAAATAACTGTTCTATCGGCAAATGATTTAAAACCTTCCAGTTCGATGCGCTTTAAGTACACGGTAGCTAGTTAGACAGCGGTTGTAGTGTTAAGTCGCGCAGCCCAAGCTGCGCTTTCGAGGGAAACGGAAGCAGGAAATTCAACCCAAGGAAAAGTAGCAAACACATCTCCAAGCGGAATCTCATCAGCAAGATGCCAACCAACGGAAAGCGCATCATCCCGCCCAACTGCTTGCGCTAAACGCCGACCAGCACCGCGAGGATGCGGAGGAGAATCGAAAACTGGCTTGAGCTCTGCGGCAAAACAGGATTGATTCATTAGCTGCCCTAACCCAAGCAAAAATCGGACCATAGAAGCAGGAGCTAAAACCCCTGCCGCTTCACCTAAGCCCGCAGGTAAAAGAGTTACGCGCGATGAACTTCTGTGACCGCTACGCCGCAAAAGAGCAGCGATTGAGCGGCAAGCTAATTCAGCAACTGCCGCGCACTCTTCCATGAAAGATGCTTCGCCCCCTGGGCCCGCTCTGCGCGCTAGATCCGAAAAATTAAGCACAGCGAAAGAAGCCAAAACTTCTTCACCTAAAGTCTCCCCAGAGGCAGAACCGGGCCGGGAAGGTTTCCAGGTCAAAAGGACCCGTTGAGTGGCCACCAAGTCTTCCCTCAATTTTTTATCAAATTGAAGGAATGAACGGGCTGGCACACGCACCCAAATACCCTCCGACGCCCAAGCCAAGGCAAGCTCCGAATGCGAAGTGCTTAATCTAATTGCATCCCTCTTCAGTAAATGCGCAACAGCCTCAGGGTTTGCAACCTCACGACTACCCGGCCAATGGACCTGGACCTCTCGACATTGCGGCAAGCGATTCTCGACTCTCCCCCAAAAATCCTCCTCCGCCTCTCCAGCAAGAGGGAAAAGTCGAATTCTAGCTGGCCGGGTCCAGTCCCCTAAACCCGGCAAATCAAAACCTCCCGACTCTAGACTCAACCCTTGCTCTTCAGTGAGGATCTCTCCGAGGGCAAAAGAGGAAAGGACCCTTTCGCCCAAAAGCGGGCGCAAATCTGCGCCCTCTCCCCCCAGGACAGGGCCCTCCCCTTCTGGTCCAGGGGCAACGTCCCCGCCCAACCATGTCATCAGCTCTCTATGTGCGGCATTGTCTTCAACCCGCATGGACGAACCTCGCAATCCGAGGGCACGGCATTCATTATCCGCTAATGCTCTAATCAGAACACTAGTCACATGATGATGATCCCCATCAACCAAACGGTGCTGAACCTGGCGAGCAACCCGAGCCGCCGTATTTCTTTCCAAGTAGCGTTCTCGAACAAGAGAGAGCGCAAGCCTTTCGCGGTCGAAAACTGAAAACTTCGGAGACCCGTTCTTCTCCGAATGGACACGTAACCTCACAGCTCGAGATTGCGCAATGCGCCTAGCCCCTCGATAGGCCTCAGCCGCACCTGCACCACATTGTCCTAAAGCAGCCTCCGCAGCTTCTGCAATCGCAACAGAGTCAACAGGCCTATCCACTTCAAAAGAAGCGTGGATTGCGTCTGCCAAAGGTTCGGCCAAATCGTAATGCAATTCCGCTGCTTCCAAAGCTAATCGCAAAGAATCAGCTAGTCGAAGAGGATCAAAACCCTCTTCTCGCCCGTCTCTTTTACGGACTCGTTTTGCCGGCAATTGGATTTCCCCCTTTTTCTAGAAAAGGTTTCAGTTCCTCTAAGAATTGTTCAACATCCTTAAATTCTCTGTAAACCGAAGCAAAGCGGACATAAGCCACTCGGTCAAGTTGAGCCAGTTCGTCCATAACTAGCTGACCGATATATTTACTGCTGACTTCCCGGTCAAACATCTCCGTCAATGACCTTTCGATGCGAGCGGTGATCTCTTCTATTTTCTCCAAGGCAATAGGCCGCTTTTCACACGATTTCAGAATTCCCTTAAGAACGTGATTCCTATTGAAAGGAACTCGTGAACCGTCTTTCTTCACTACGCGTAGAGGCGCCTCTTCCATGCGTTCATAAGTGGTAAAACGCCGAGAACAGTCAGCACACTCTCGTCTGCGCCGGATTGCATACGCATCCCCTGACGACCGCGAGTCTATAACTCGGTCGTTATCCTGCTTGCAGTAGGGGCAGCGCATGGGGTGGTGGGCGCAAGTGCCTAGACCCCAACAGGTTGCGGTTTTTTGAGGTCAATTGCAAGCTCCGCTTCAGAAGCTCTTTCGCCTTATTTCCCAATACAAAACCGGGAAAAAACTAGGTCTAAGAGTTCTTCCGGGGCCAGATCTCCTACTAATGTCCCTAAAGAGCGCCCTGCGTCTCGTAATTCCTCAGCCAGAAGGTCCAAAGCCTCCCCTGATTCTGATATCTGCTCAGCTCGCTCTAGTGCGCCTAAAGCTTCACCAAGGGCAACCTGATGCCTACGTAGAACCTCCAGCCTCCGAGTCCTTCCTGTTGCATGATGCTCTAGCAAGGCAGATGTTCGCTCCGCAAGAGCTTTATAGCCTTTACCTGTTTTAGAAGAAACCCACACACTCCCACCCATACTCTCGGCGGAATCAACGACTGAATTACTTACCTGACGAGGCAAATCCGCCTTCGTAAAAACCACGAGCACCAAAGCCCCCTCTGGAGGGGAGGGTAATTGAGCATCCGCGTCTGAACTGTCGACGACTAACCACCAGACATCCCATGAATCTTCTTTCGAACGCGCTTGAGCCTCCGCATCTCTGGCATCGACCGCAACCCCACCTAGACCTGGCCCATCCCCAAGCACAACTTCTTCAAAACCACTCCCTCGCAAATTCCACACACCTTCAAGTCGATCGCGAGTCGTACCAGCTTCGGGAGAAATAAGAACATCCTTATCAGTGAGGCTAGAAAAAAGAGAGCTTTTACCCGCATTCGGGAGCCCTAAAAGGCCAACGCGAACTCCAGCAGCCTCAATCTGACGTTTTTCCTCAACCCTTACGCCCTCTTCGAGTGCAACGCGTGCCCGAGCAAGATGTTCATCGACTTCACCGGGCTGCAAATCCTGAGAATCTCCTTCTTCAAAATCTAAGCCTGCTTCAATTTCAACTAATGCCAGAGATAGGGCGTCACGCGCTGCCTGAACCTGCTTTCCCAATTCCCCCGAAAGCACCTTCGCAGCCTCTCTTGCCTCATCGGCTGTTTCTGCCCCAACTAAATCTCCAACAGCTTCGGCCTGAGTTAGGTCAATTTTTCCATTAAGAAAGGCCCGGCGAGTGAACTCTCCTGGGGGAGCAGGAGAAACCCCTGCCCCATGCAATTGCTCCAACAAAGCCTCAACAACTGGAGGAGACCCAGGACAATGCAGTTCAACAACATCTTCTCCGGTTGCAGAGTCCGGTCCCGGGAACAACAAAACTTGCACCTCTACGGCGGAAGAAGCCGCCCATTCCCATTCACCAGTAATCACTTCCCGCTTGTTCGGAAGAGATGGAAATCCAAATGGGAACCACTCCTTCGCAGAGGCTATGGCCCCCCGGCCTGTAATACGAAGCACTGCTCTCTCCGCTGGCCCTCCTGCAGTCGCCAGTCCAACAACCGGGCGAGAACTAGGTTGCACCGCTCACGGGTGGCGTCTGGACAGGCCAACGCTTCCGAACGAACTTTGATTCGATAATCCCCAATCCAGAAGAAGTGATCATGTAGAGCGAAAGTCCAGCAGCGTAGTTATAGAGAAGCACCCCGAACAAAATGGGCATCCAAGTCATCATCTTCTGCATTTGCGCTTGCTGAGGATCAGTAGGGGTTGGCATCGATTTCTGGTGCAAAACCCAGAGCACAACCATGACCAGTGGCAAAAGGTTAAAAGAGGTCATCGCGGAAAGCAGCGGGAAATCGACAAGGGGCCCTCCGAAATCAATAAGTGCATCCGGCTTTGACAAGTCAACCACCCAGCCAAGCCATGGCTCCTGTCTCAGCACAATAGAGCTCCGCAGCGCTGCGAATAATCCAATAAATACAGGGAATTGGAGAAGAATAGGGAGACAGCCACCAAGGGGTGGCGTGATTTTGTTCTCCCGATACAACTTCATCGTTTCTTCTTGGCGGCGGCGAGGGTCATCAGCAAACTCCTTCGAAATACGATCGAGTTGCGGCTTTACTTTCGCTGTTCGAACTCCATGCTCAGCCATTTTCACCTGTGAATGGCGAGTAATAGGAAAGAGGAACAGCCTAAGCAGAAAGGTCATAGCAACGATTGACCAACCCCAATTGCCCAAAATCCCGTGCAAGAAGGAAAGAACCGCAAGAACAAAAGGAGCTATCGCTCCAGTAAAAAACATGCGGTAGAAAAACGACGTTTCGTAATCAACAAGGCTTGGAATCTCACCCAACATCCCATACCGAATGTCATTCAACAGCTCCGGGTCTTTGGGGCCCACAAACCACTGAAAACTTCGCGGCTGCTCTTTTTCTGACATTTCGGCCACATAAAGAGAAAAATCTCCAGCTACGGAAGCCTTCAACCAAGACTGCTGCCCTGTTTTATTCGATCTATTTTGATAATCACCCCATATTCTCCCTACCTCTTCGGGCTTCAATCCAGATTCACTAGCAACCTCTTCCGAACTCGGGAAACGACCCAGTGATTTATTCAATTCGGCTTGCGCGTTGGCAACCGCCAGCATGCGCGCAATTTCCTCAGCAGATAAACCAGCAAAAACTTTTTCCCGGCGATCTGCTGCATCAAAAAGAACTTCTGTGACAGCTGTTCGGAAAGGTTGGTCCAAAGGTCGTATGACACTTAAAAAATATTTAGACCCTTCTAGAATCCAGGGGATTTC
>DNPI01000225.1 GCA_003501525.1 Planctomycetota bacterium | reverse complement strand
GGATAAAGATCAAGTTGTCACGCTATCAGCAGAGCCGGGGAGTCCGTTTCAAGAGAGCCAGTTTCGCTACGTAGGCCCAGATGGAGAAGATCGTTGGGTTGTTTTGGTTCTCCGTGAGGATAGGGATGAGCTTCCGATTGAATGGAGGAGCCAGCTGTCGATTCTTAGGCCAACCTCGGAAGGTGAGGTTGAGCGTAGTAGCGTGGGGCAAATTCGCGTGAATGACTATATGAAGTGGCGCGGGTTTCGATTTTTTCAGTCAAATGCGCGCCCTAACGACGCCACGTATTCTGGTATTGGTGTTGTTTATGATCCGGGTATTCCTATGGTTCTTACTGGGCTTTGGCTTGTGATGCTTGGGACATTTGGTGTCTTTTTGGTGCGTCCTCTTCTTACGCGAAAGCATAGAGGTGTTCAATGATCGAGATTTATTCATATCGTGACCTCCTTCGGCTGACGCTGTGGTTTGCCGCGTCGACGGGGGGCGTGGCCTTGTTGGCGTCACTTTGCGGTTTCTTTGTCTCATTTCGTGGGCGCGCAAGTGCGGAGACCGCGAAGTTTCAAAGGTGGCCCTCTCTGTCGAAAATTGCGCTTTGGGGCTGCGGCGTGTCCTTGGTCGCTTCAATTTTGGCAATGTGCATTCGGTATATAGAGGTGCGACATTGGCCGGCGCAGAGTATGTATGAAGTCGTCCCTCTTGGGGTTACAGCTGGATTCCTGTCGATATTAGTTCTTTTTAAGGTTTTAGGTTTGTCGCGCTTGCAGGGAGCCGCTCGGGCCTTTTCAGACCTTTTTCTAGGATTAATTATGTTTGGAGGAGTTGCGATATTGGCATGGGTTTTGCGTTTAGATCCGACCGGTAGAGCCCTGCCTCCTGCTCTGCAGTCTTACTGGTTTAGTACCCACATTACGGCCTACATGTTTGGGTACTTCACATTCTTTATTGCGGCGCTCGCTGCGTGGCTGCACTTTTCTTTCCGCTTCTGGAGGGGAGTTTTAGATCCGGTATCGTATGGAAAGCCCTGGAAGTCTCAGATTTGGATTCCGGCTTTGGCCGCTGGCCTCGCGATTTTTGGAGCTCCCGGAATTCTTATGGGCCCCGCGGTATTTCTTGTCGCAGGTGTGTTTTCGGCTTTCACCTTTATGGGCAAAGGAGGGATGGCCTGGTTTGATTCCTGGGAGGATGGGGCCGACCGCTTTACTTGGCTAATTTTTGTTGTGGGTTTTCCTTTTCTTACAGCGGGCCTTATTCAGGGTGGGCTTTGGGCGCAGGATGCTTGGGCGATTTACTGGGGTTGGGACTCCAAAGAGGTCTCTGCTCTTATCTCTTGGCTGTTCTACTTGATTTATCTGCACCTGCGCTACGTAGCTGGCTGGCGGGGTGAGAAGGGCATGTTCGTCCTCCTGATGGGCGGGGTTTCGGTATATATCACTTTTCAGCTGTTCGGTTTACTGCCGGCAAGTCAGTCAAGCTTGCACCGGTATACCGATATGGAGGTCGTGCCTGCCGAAGGGATGATGGAGCCGCAAAGCCCCTAGCTTCTTGTTTTAGGACACTCCCCAAGCGGCTTCTACCGTGTTTTCTAGAAGCATCGCAATCGTCATGGGGCCGACACCTCCCGGGACTGGGGTAATCCATGAGGCTTTCGAAGCTGCGCCCTCATAAGCCACGTCACCGACGAGGGTGCCGTCGTCCTGGCGGTTGATGCCCACATCAATAACAATGGCTCCCTCGCTAATCCAGCTGCCTCTTACTAATTCAGGGACACCGACGGCTGCGACGACTATGTCGGCCGAGCGGACCTCTTCTTCCAACCTTTGAGTGCGCGAATGGCACATGACCACTGTTGCATTACGTCCGAGGAGAAGCTGCGCTACTGGTTTCCCCACAATGTTGGATCGCCCAAGGATTACGGCTTTTTTGCCGGCAATGTCGACTTGGGTTTCTTCGATTAACCTCAGAATCCCTTTTGGGGTGCAGGGGACAAAGCGGGGCTCCCCTTGAAAAAGGGCGCCTTGATTGAGAGGGTGAAACCCATCTACATCTTTCTGTGGAAGAATGGACTCCAGTACTTCGACTTCTGAGTACCCGGCGCGGGGAAGTGGGAGCTGTACCAATATCCCGTGCACCTTCGGATCCTGGTTTAACCTTTTTATTGTCTCCAAAAGCATCTCCTGTCCGGCGCTTTCCTCCAGCGGCTCATGGAAACTTTCCACTCCGACCTCTTTGCAGGATCGAATTTTGTTTCGAATATAGACGCTAGAAGCGGGATCTTCGCCCACGAGAACCGTCGCGAGGCCTGGAGTTGGGAGCCCTTCCGCCACTCCTTGCTTGATCCGATTTTTCAGCTGGGTCCGTATTTGTTTCGCGAGGTGCTTGCCGTCGAGAATAGAAGTTCGGTTGCAGGGGGAATTCATGTCAGGTGCGTGCCTAGAATGACTGTGCGAGCATCGCATGACTAGTGTTACACCCCTTGTGCGCCGCCTAGTCTTTCTCTGGCTGGGTCTTTGGCTCCTTTCCAGTGTCAGTGCCCTTTTGCCCGGTGGTGGGGTGAGTGCTTTTCTTCGGCTGTCTCCCGGTGGGATTTCGGCCAGTGAACCATCAGCTTTTCTGGGCATTATTAGTTACGCATTTGTCCATGCCCCTTTCCCCAATATTTTCCATGTTGGATTTAATTCTTGGATTGCGTGGCTTTTGGGACCTGAGGTGGAAAGGCTTTGGCCGAACCATCGCTTTGTTTATTTTGCTGTTTTCGCGACGCTCGCTGGCGCTGCTGTCCATCTTTTGTTCAGTTGGACTCTGGGGGGAATCTTTACCGGTCCAGCCTTGGGAGGCTCGGGAATTGTGATGGCCATTTTGGGGGCGCATGCTGCAATTTACCCTGGGCGAAGGATTTCATTGATTATTTTCTCGTGCCCGCTACTTGGGCTTTTTCTTGCTCTTTGCGTCCTCGATTTACTCGGCCTTCTTTTTATGGCTGCAGGCCAAGGGTCAGGCGTGGCTGCTGATATTCACCTTGCCGGCGGATTTTTTGGGTGGACTTGGGCTGGTGGCTGGACACGTTTTGATATGCCCTGGAGTGGGTGGTTGGTCGCCATTCGTGAGCGAAAGCTTGCCGCTCGGGCGAAAAACTTGCAGGCGAGCAAAGAAGAGCTCGACCGGATTTTAGAAAAAATTTCAGACGAAGGTCTTCCGTCTTTATCAGCTTCTGAGCGTCAATTCCTCGAGAATCACTCGAAGCGGAAGAGAAAAAGAGGCTCTAGGAGGCGGTAGGATAAATTCATGCTTAGCATGGGAATACTCGTTGTATCTTGTGGAGTGGCGTTGTGTTCGCCGCAAGATCCACGGGAGGAGTTCCGCTCAGACTTTGAGCAGGAGCTTCGCCTGGGCAACACTGCGGGCCAGGACAGGGCCTTGCGTAGGCATAAGGAAGCGGCCATCCTCGTTTTTGTAGAGGAAGGTGTTTGGGGATTTGGAAGCCCGGTTGCCGGTGAAACGATGAATGCCTTTGCTGGCTCTTGGTCGAGGGTGTACCGAAAGAATTTCCCGCAGATATACCTGGACTGGAAAGAGGGTTTGTCGGATGAGGAATTGGATGAACGCGAATCGCTCTCCGGGGCGTATGCGGATTTGACAAGGTTGCATGCTGGAGCAGCGAATTCCAGGAAACCTTCGGATTGGCAAAGAGCGGCTACGGCTGCTTTACCGCTAATCGAGGGGTTGCGTGATGTCGGCGACCTTTATTACACGGCCGCTGCCTATTTGGTAATGGGAGATGCGCTTCATCCTGATTTTGCCGGTGAAGCAGGGGATGCGCAGCAGGCTCTTGATGCGTATCAAGGGTTTCTTGATGCGCGGGAGGCCCTTGAGCTGACGAACGATAAAGCGCACGCGGATGTGACGCAGAGATGGAAGGGGCTTCGGATTAGCGTGGGTTTGGATGCTGTACCCGGTGCGGGCGATGTGAAGCCCGCAATCCCGCCTGCTTCGGGAGCGGAATGGATTAATGTTCCGCTTGAGTTTGAGCTTTCAAAGCGCGCGGGGTCGATTCGACAGCCAAACGATGACGCGGATGATCATCGAATGGGATGGGGCTATCTGGGAATTCCGCCAATTGGAAAAGCGATGGCAATCCCCGATCCTACGGGTTGGGATTTGGAGAATATTTTCTCAAAAGAAATGCCGCTTGTTCTTGTCCGGGAAACTGCAGATCGCTTCCATCTCGTTTCTGGGAATTTTCGGAGTGAAACTTTTCGCGTTGGTACGAATCCAGTAGATGTCCTTTTGGATAGGTCTTTGGCGGATGGGGGAAGCGCTGAAGTCGGTTATCGGATTGCTGCGGGCGACAAGGATGACATGTTGAATGGCCAAGTGCTGCCAGGGCAAATCACTGATGAGGGAGGGATTGTCTATTTCCGGCCCATTACTCGTAGAGTTGGTGATGCCCCTTTCGGCGACTTCGTCTTCAGCGATGGCAACGCTGATGGGATTCTCGGGTACAAAGAGCCGCGCATGGTTGGGGCGGTGGGTATGCCTCGAGAAACGTGGTTCTACCGCTTTGACACGCTGACCATTGGTCGTAGCAAGATAGCCATTCCTTTTTCTCGCTGGGTAAGTGATGCGAAGGGTAAGTGGTACGAGATTGATGTTCCACACCCACAGAAAGGTGCAGCGGTGAAGATTCGAGCTGCGAATCCGAAGCTCGGAACTGTTGAGCTTTCACTGAAGGGGTTAAAGGGCCTTCGGCTTCAGAGTTGCATCCTGAAAGCAGAGGACAGTGACCTTCCGGGTCTTTTTGTTGACCTCATGGCGGGCAAGAAAAACAAAATTCAGCTGCCAGTGGGGCGTTATTCATTTTTGCAAGGAATCTGCCGAGGCAAGGACGAGGCTGAGGCGTTAAT
>DNPI01000043.1 GCA_003501525.1 Planctomycetota bacterium | reverse complement strand
ACAGGTACAAGTGAAGTGCGGGAGCTCAATTCGATCCCCTCGCAAGGGCCAAGGGGTGTTTCTACTGTTTTCGGGGTTGTGGGGATATCGGCAGTCGCTTCAACTCCTAAAAGGAGAGCCAAATCTTTTACTAGGGCTCGAAATTCTGCCGGCTCGGTATCCTGGTCCCGTAGCCGTGTCAGCTTCTGGCTGACGACGGGGTGGTTCGATACACGTGCTGCCGGCATTTACACAGGTTAGCGATGCAGAACGTAATAGAAACAGATTGGTCTGAGGTCTATAAAGCCTCTCGCTATGCCTTTCCTTCGAAAGGGTCATGGAAGGTCTTTGCTCTAGATGGGGCAGAAGGCCCGATGAATAACCTTGTGTCTTCTGTCACCCTTGTTTCAGCGTGGAATCCTGGATCTGTCGAGGTCCCCATCGAAGAAAACCAAGCTTCAAATCTCCGGTTGGAAGCTGCTTTAAAAGAATCCGGGGTCGATTTTGACGCTGCTTGGGGAGCCTCGCTGCCCGGGATTGAACCACCTTGGAAAGAAGATGGTTTTTCTGTTCGTGGGCTTACCCGTATTGAAGCTGCTGCACTTGGAAAGGAGTGGGGCCAGCAGGCTGTGGTGTGGTTAGATGCCGAGTCGACCGAACTCCTTTTCTGTAGCCCTTTGGAAGTCGTCCCGTGCGGTCTGCGGTGGTTTGAGGAGGAAATGGACTAATGCCCGTGCGGAGTGGTAATAGCTCGGTTTTTGTGGACCCGGTCATGGTGGCTCAGAGGGCATCTTCCTTTACTCGCCGATCGATTAAGCAGAAAGCCAAGATTGAAGGTCTGCGCTTGGCGGTTTCAATGGTTGATCTCACAACTCTTGAGGGGAAAGATTCCCCTGGCAAGGTGCGGGCTCTGTGTCGTAAGGCGGTTCGGCCGGACCCAGGGTTGGAAGGAATCCCTTCAGTTGCTGCAGTTTGTGTTTACCCCGCAATGGTCACAGTGGCTCATGAGGCTCTGTCGGGTTCGGGTGTCCGCGTTGCCAGCGTTGCGACGGGATTCCCTGCGGGTCAAACTTCTCTTGAAAGCAGACTGGATGAGGTGCGGAGTGCTGTGGGAGATGGTGCCGAAGAAATCGATATGGTCATTTCTCGCGGAGCTTTACTTACGGGCGATGCCTCACGCGTGACAGATGAAGTGCGGCAAGTGAAATCCGTGTGTGGTTCAGCGCACCTGAAGGTCATCTTGGAGACGGGCGAATTGGAGACGCTCGACCGTATTGCGGAGGCGAGTCGCCTAGCAATTGCAGGAGGTGCCGATTTCATCAAAACTAGCACAGGGAAAGTGGCCCCAGCCGCCACCATGGAGGCTGGCTTGGTGATGCTCGAGGCTATACGCGATCATTTTCTAAAGACAGGGAAAGTGGTCGGAATGAAGCCTGCTGGTGGCATCCGCACCGCAAAGGAGGCTCTCCATTGGCTGGTGATGGTTAAGGAGACTTTGGGCAATGAGTGGTTGACTCCCGAGCGTTTCCGTTTTGGAGCTTCGAGTCTTCTTGACGATATTCTCCGTCAACTCCACAAGCAGGCTTCCGGAAACTACGCCGCCTCCTACGATGTGCCCGAGGCTTAAAGCTGTGTCGAACTCTAATACCGAACTCGGGGATAGCTGGGAATACGAACCAGCTCCTGAGGGCACTCGTCCTGAGATATCCGATTCATATGGATTGTTCATTGATGGGGAGTTCGTTGAGCCTTCATCTGGGAAGATGATGAAAACAGTTAGCCCCTCTACGGAAGAGGTGCTGAGCGAGGTCGGGGTAGCTGATGCTGAAGATGTAGACCGCGCTGTCTCTGCTGCTCGCACAGCATCCGCCAAATGGCGGCGTATTGCTCCGCGCGAGCGAGCTAAATATCTATTCCGTATCGCCCGCAGAATTCAGGAAAAGGCGAGAGAGCTTGCCGTTTTGGAAAGCATGGACGGCGGTAAGCCCATTAAAGAATCCCGAGACATTGATGTCCCTGAGGCGGCCAAGCATTTCTTCTATCACGGTGGGTGGGCAGACAAGCTCGACTATGCCTTTCCTGGTCGTCAAGCCAAGCCTGTTGGGGTTGCTGCCCAAATTATCCCTTGGAACTTCCCTCTCTTAATGGCAGCTTGGAAGATTGCCCCGGCTCTTGCTTGCGGGAACACAGTGATTCTCAAGCCTGCGGAGACCACTCCTCTTACAGCTCTCGCGTTGGCTGAGATTCTCCAGGAAGTGGATTTGCCGCCGGGTGTGGTGAACATCCTCACGGGAGCGGGCAAGACAGGTGCATCCCTTGCTTCCCATCCAGGGCTCAATAAGTTGGCTTTTACCGGCAGCACTGAGGTGGGGAAGAAGCTGGCGGAGAATCTGGCCGGTACCGATGTTCGACTCACTTTGGAACTTGGCGGAAAATCCCCCAACATTATTTTTGAAGATGCGAGTATCGATCAAGCCATCGAAGGCATTGTTGCGGGCATTTGGTTTAACCAAGGCCATGTTTGCTGTGCAGGTTCTCGATTGTTTGTGCAGGAGGGAGTGGTTGATGAGGTTTTGGAAAAACTCGACCTTCGTATGCAATCGCTCCGGATAGGTGACCCTCTCGACAAAAACACCGATGTAGGGGCTATTAATTCTCGGGCCCAGCTCCGCCGTATTCGCGGGTACCTAACTCAGGGCAAGAAGGAAGGGGCTGAACTTCACCGAGTGCGAGGCCCGAAGTTGCCCGATAAAGGTTTTTGGATGCGTCCTTGTTATCTCACCGGTGTCCAACCTGCCCATGTTGTTGCTCGCGAGGAGATATTCGGTCCCGTTTTGTCTGTGATGACTTTCCGTACTCCAGAGGAAGCTCTTCGGCGGGCAAACAACACTCCTTATGGCTTAGCTGCGGGTGTTTGGAGCGATAAAGGGTCACGCATTTTCGATGTAGCTTCCAAGCTGAAAGCAGGGGTTGTTTGGTGTAACACCTATAACCGCTTTGATGCGAGTTCTCCTTTTGGTGGTTTTAAAGAGTCTGGATTTGGGCGCGAAGGAGGGCGTCAGGGTCTGCGGGCCTATCTAAACCTCGTATGAGTGAACGCCTTGCCGTGACCAAAACTCACAAATTGTGGGTGGGGGGCGAGTTTCCTCGCAGTGAATCGGGTCGCACTCTTGAGGTGTGTGACCGGAAAGGAAACTCCTTGGGTTTGGTAGCTCACGCTAGCCGCAAGGATTTGCGTGAAGCGGTAACCGCTGCCGCAGATGCCCGAGAAAGATGGGCTCGGAAATCTGCTTATGTCCGTGGCCAGATTCTTTATCGGATGGCTGAGATGCTTGAAGGCCGAGGCGAGGAGTTTGCTCAACTCTTGGCTTCGACTGTTCCAGGAGGTATGCGTCGCGCCCGCCGTGAAACGACACGCTCTGTAGATCGCCTAGTTGC
>DNPI01000236.1 GCA_003501525.1 Planctomycetota bacterium | reverse complement strand
GAATGGCTTGTCTCCATGCCATCTCGCCCTGCGCAGGAGGGTAATTAACCGCTCCTTCCGAAACGTAGTGTTGAATCCTTTCGAGGAGAAAGCTTGGGGCGGGGAATTCGGTTGGAGAAAAATCTCCAACAGTCATGTCGGCGACATCTACTCCCTGACTTTTAATGTCGCGTATTTCTTGTGCGACTTTAAGAATGGCCGATCCTTCCATGGAATTAGCCATAGCGGAGAATCCGCGCAATGCGTCCTCGTCTCCACAGTCTGAAGAAATCTGTAAGGGTGGGGATTCCATTTGGAGAAGTGTCACCACTTCATTCTAACGCCTAGTCCTTTTTGAGGGCTCTCTCAATGCGATCTCCGTATCGATCTCTGAGTTCTGTTTGCTTGGAGCTAAGCTCCACTTCGCCGCCTCCTATCCACATCCTCCGAACATGCCCGGGGAAATCGAGGGGATCACTTTCGGACAAGAAAAAGGTCGCAACTTTGCCCACTTCGAGGCTGCCTACAAAAGCATCAACGCCAAGGACCTCTGCAGCCCCTAAGGTAATAGCTCGCAGCGCAGCTTCTTTTCCTAGCCCTTCAGCAGCTGCGGTAGCAGCTTGAAACGGAAGGTTGCGGGTGACTTCGGGGTCGTTTGTCCGAAGGCCCACCTTGCAACCGGCGGCTTCGAGAATGGAAGCATTGCGAAACGGAGAATCGTAAGGGTCATTGTCATTGCGCGGAAGACTATGAACAGGGCCTGTGATGACTCGAGCCCTGTCTGCCCCTAAGTAGCCTGCGACTTTCCACCCATCTTGAGCACCTAAATAAATAGGTTCGATGCCCCGCTTGCTGGCCCACGCTCGAGCAGCCATCAGGCTTAAAGCACCATCGGTTTCGAGGAGGACGGGTTTTTCTCCTTTGGCATAGGGGAGCATGGCTTCTAAGCGTGGGTCGCGATTGAGGAACGGCCGACCCGCTGCTTTGTATTCCTGTTGCCGGTTTGCGTACTGGAGAGTTCTATCAAACCAATCATCGAGCTCGTCAACTCCGGCGGGCATTTCAGGGGACTTCCCCTCTTTGGGGTTCTTGACACCTGGGAATGCGATATGGAGAGCAATATCGGGAACAACTACAAAATCGGGACTAATCTCCCCGTCCAGTTGAATTAATGCCGCTTGGCCTCTAATCCTGCCTTGAGCGGGTCGAACGAGGACATAGGCCACTCCATTGCCGCGTGTAACGGCATGATGCCACGAATCACCATGGATGGCTGAGGCGATGGAGAGATCGGGGTGATCTTTTCCGGTTTCTCTATCATCCCGCGAGCCACTAACGGAACCAACTTCGAAAATGCCGGTTTTATCGCACCCATTAAGGAAACCGGGATAAAGGTGTTGCCCTTTGGCATCAACGATGTTGGGCCAGTTTGTGAAGGAAAAGTCATCACCTTCTTGTATTTGAATGATTTTTCCGTCTTCCACGAATATTGCACCTTTGAATGGAGGAGATGAAACGGGGTGAATAGTGGCATTGAAAATGGCCAGTGATTCTCCTTGGCCGGGGCGAGTCCAAGCGTCGAACTCACTCAAGCTCGGTGTATTCTCTACAGCGATTTCGGTGTTTTGCTCATCGCGAATTGAAGTCGCGAAAGTGCGTACCGCTTCTTCGTACTTTTCCCAGTAAGAATCTCTCTCTTCGTCCCGCGCAAACAAGATTTTCCCTCGAGCTAGTGTCATGAGACAGCGCGAATAAGTGCTGGCGGGATGGCCATCAAAGATGGACAGAGTTCCATCTTTTCCAGGCGTCAAAGTGCCTAGTCGATCTTCCAGCTGAAGCTGAATCGCGGCATTTCGAGCGCAAAAAGCAAGCGTTTCTTCTGGGTCCATTTCACCGTACCGGATTGATTTTGCGGCTTCTGTGTTTAAGCGGCGAATCATTTCGTCAGAATCAGAATTAATAGTCGCAACCACACCAGCTCGATCCATCATTGCGACGTTCCATGGAATCGCGTCAATCACCTCAAATTTGTAGGCCCACCAATCGGAAAACGTCGAGGCCATGGCGCCTTGTTTTGCTAGCTCTGGAGCAACTTTGTAGCCCTCCAGCACGTGCTGAAAAGTAGGGCGCTCGATCCCAAAATCGCGGCAAACCTCGAGGAACATCAGGATTTCATCTGCCCTGTAAGAATGGCATTGGATATGGATGTCGTTGTTCAGTATGGCGGCCAAAGTTTCTAAGCGGACATCACGCCTGAAATCCGGATTCACTCCTTGGATGTGCTGCGTTGCCTGTTTGGCGTAATCCTCGGCGGCTGTAAAGGCTCTCCTATAGACCGCCTCGACTCCCATTCGACTATTGGGGAAACGCTTGCCAGCGTTGTCCCAATTGGACTGCTTGACATTTTCTCCAAGTGCGAATTTGATCCCTTGCTTCGCTCCGGGTACGAGTAAGTCTGCAATGCTTTGTCTGGAGTAGTCCATTTCCCAGACAGCCGCTTGCCCACCAATTGGGTTTGCTGAGCCATGAAGAGATTGGGCTACTGCGCAACCGCCTGCAGCTGCACGGAAAATTCCGACGTCTTCAGCTTCAATCATGTCGCCTATGCGACACTCTGCACTAATAGAAACAGTGCCTTCGTTGACTGAAGCTAGAGCTAGGTGACTATGTGCATCAATAATTCCCGGCATTACGTGCCAACTCGAGGCATTCATAGTTGGGACTGCGCGTATCGGATTAATTTCTGGTGCGACGGCGACGATTTTGCCTGCCTCAATGAGGATGTCGCCCTTGGAGGGCGCGAAAGTAGGCGCTAGAGAAACTGGATCTAGTACATATTCGAGGGTGTATAGAGTTGCTCCTTTGAGCAACAGGTCACCGTCAATGTCGCTTACAGATATTCTGTCGGAACGGATTTCAACTGGCCACTCTGGATGCCCCAACTCGGATTCGGTCCCTTTCTCCTCTTCTTTTTGTGCGATCTCCGAGGTCTTAGCTACCGGGTCATGGGAAAACCGCTCCACGGAGACCTCCATTTCTCCGAAAGGAGTTTCTACGGTGCCTTTTCCTTTGTCGCCGGAGAGAACCAAAGCGGCGGTCATCTCGACTGGCATTTGGGGAGGGGAGAAAGTGAACTCTACTTTGTTTCCCGAGAAGATTATGTTGGAGGCCGGTTCACGGCTTTTGGGATCCTCCTCATCAAACAACAGGACCTTGCTCTTGGCTGGTTGCAGTTCTGCGCCAAACTTTCGCTCACCCCTGGGGGTTTCCATGCTGATACTCCAATCGCCAGCAATGCCTGCGTCGGCCTCCGAAGGCTCCTCTGGAGTTTCCTTTTTCTCTTCTGAGATTCCAGTAGGAAATTCCCAGCCTCGGCCGTCTGCAAAAATCCAAGCAGGGTCGAATTCTTCGAGGTCCACGGGGCCACGATGGATGACGAAATTGGCTGTCGACCCTGATTTTCTCCAGGAATGATTTCCCCAGAGTAAAGTCTGGACGTCGAGACTGAGTGCCTTCCAAATCGTCTCATCGCTGAGTCCGCTTTCTCGTAATCGTGAGACGTCTTTTTTGAAATTGCTGGTGCTGCCTTCTGGTACTAGAGCACATTCAACGCCGGAATTCTGAAGCTTTGCAAAACCGCTGACGGCTTCAGCGTCGAGTGCCCGTTTCTCATCGCGAAGCTTGGAAGGAGGTTGCCAATATGGGCGCTCCTCCAAGGGTTGTATTTTCAGCTCTTCATCAGTTTTCGGTTTTTCTGGCAGATCAATTGTCCAAAGGACTGGCGATCTTTGGGCGCTGAGTCTATCAGCATGTTTCCAAGCGTCTTTTCCTCCCAATAGGGTCGTTGGGCCTTGTCCTGGAAATTCTTCAACTAGGTCAAGAACATTTTCAATGGTTCGAGAGCCGTTCGCCAAGAATAGAGCTGGATAAGGATTTTCTAAGTCTGGGTCAGGGCGTTGTTTCTTTTTTGTAGCGTCGAGGCGGGCTTGGCGGAGCAGAGCTAAAGCGCCCATAGGGGTGCGGGGATATCCGCCGCCTCGTGCAGGAGACAACGACCACACCATTGGATCCGAGGCGCTGTAGCTCAGAAGCGCTTGACCGAGAGGCAGCCCATTAAGAGCGATGTGAGCAGTTCTTCCACGGATGAGTCCGGTAGTGGGGAGTACCTGCGCAGAAGTAAATCCAAGATTCCTCCACTCGTTGGCTTTTTCGGGGTCCCACTCCAAGGTGTCAGCGACATGAAGCCAACCGCGGAATTGCACCCGTTCACCATATTCCATGGTCGGAATCGGCCCCTCTCGTGGGTCTGAGGTTTCTTCATGGAATGGATTGGGGGGAGGGTCAGAAATGTTTGCAGGGAAGTTGGCGTGAACTAGCCCTGGGTAGACGACCCAGTTTTCGCCTTCGATCTCTTTGGCTCCAGGAATAGTTGAAAGGGATTGTCCTGGAAGACTAATGCGATTGAATTCTTTCCCCTCTATGACTATGTCATGAGGTCCAGTAAGCGGCCCAGATTCCTGCCAGATTTGGACTCCTCGGATAACGAAAACGCCATCTTGTGGATCTTTTGGGTCTTCGCCGTTTCCGGTGAGAAGGGTGAGGATGATGAGGTGGAGGGCCTTCATGGCGGGATGATATCCTCCGATTATGCAGGTGACGTTTTTTCTTGGAACGCTGGGGGCGACAGTCTTTGGGATTATCCTTTCTGTGTCGTCTGGCAGAGCAGGTAACCGTCCCGCGCACTACCGCAGAGTTGTTTCAACAGTTCTCCTTTTGGCAGCGGCCATTGTGCAAGCAGAAATCTTAGGGAGGGATTGGGATTTTCCATCGTGGAGATTGAACCTGCACCTCTTTTGTGCTTTTTCTGCTTTGGGCTGTTTACCTGGTGTGGTTTGGTCAGGCTTAAAGCTTCGCAACAATGCTTCTGTACGCCCAATCCATCGTCGATGGGTAGGTTCTTTTATTGGCCTTACTGTCTGTGCAGTCGTGACGGCTGGGTTGATGTTCCTTGCTGCTACGCCTTCTGTTTAGGCGGTATTTGGCCTCCAAGCCTCAGCGAGGATATTAATCGGATGTTCGACCTTAATGTGAGGCATTTGGAATCGTAATTCTGATTCTAGACGCATTAAGCAGCCGGGGTTTCCAGTAACAACTCGCGTGGCTTGCCCAGCACGTTTGAGTGCTGATACTTTTCGATGAAGCACTGCATCGGCAGATTCTTCGCCACGAAGGAAAGCAATTCCGCCCGCGCCACAGCAGAGGTCAGCCTCGTCGTGAGGGATAATTTCTAGCTCAGGAATCGCACTAAGAAGCGCCGGGACAGCCTCTTCATCGCCAAGAACATTTTTAAGATGGCAAGGAGGGTCATAAAGAATCCTTTCTGGCACAGGCTGGGGCTTTCCTCTCATGCCAACCTCGTGAAGAAAGGCCATTGGCTCCCG
>DNPI01000223.1 GCA_003501525.1 Planctomycetota bacterium | reverse complement strand
TGAAGCCCAGTTGCTGTGTGTCCTCGCGGAAGTACTTCGCGCTCTCCTCGGATATATCCAAGGTTTTCTAGGAAAGTCATTCGCCGACCCACTAATTTCCTCATTTTCTTTCGGCGATCTTTTTCTCTGCGCGGCGAATGGTCGCGAGCCTGAAAGGCAGCGAAGCTACGCTCCCAAGCTTCAAGAGCACCATCTTTGCCTGCTACTCCGTGTAGATGGACGAGAGCGCCGTAATCGAGTCCAAAACGAGATGTCACAGGCTCTGCGGTTCCGTCGAGAATTCGTCGGAGAGGTGCATCGAACACATCATCGAATTCCAGGACGGAATACACGATTCCTTCTTTATCCATGCCCTGTCGGCCTGCTCTACCAGCCATTTGGAGGAAGTCCCGTGTTCGCATCCAATCGAATTCCACACCATCAAATTTGGCGAGAGAATCAAAGACTACTGTGCGGGCTGGCATGTTGATCCCTAAAGCAAAAGTCTCGGTGGTGTAGAGGAAGACTAAGAGACCAGAAGTAAACAAACGCTCCACCATTTCCTTGTGGAGCGGGAGCATGCCTGCATGGTGTGCAGCTACTCCCTGATGAACCATATCCTTTAAGGCTCGCATAGGGCCCGAGGCATCTTCAAAGCCGAATTCGAGTTTCCCCTGTGCCCAAATTTCTGCCACTTTTTTCCGTTGTGCGGGCTTGAGCATGGGCCTGCGGGCAGTTTTTTTTGCTTTAATTTCACATAGCTTGCGGCTGAAGCAGAAATACAGCACTGGGATGCATTCTCGCTCTCGGATTTCGCGAATAAGAGGACCATCGTTTCTTCTCTTCAGCTTGCGGTCTTTCTTGCGGGCGGCAAATTGCTTCCGGACGCTTTTGAGCCTCTTTGGCTGGAAAGTCCCTACAGCGGGGTGATAGAGAAAGTTTTTTAGAGGTACTGGCCGCCTAGTTTCTTCTACCACCTCTACTGGCCTTTGGCGCACTTCTCCTAGCCAAGAGGCGAATTGTTCGAGATTGCTAATGGTGGCTGAAAGACCAACTACTGTTACAGGATGTGGCAGAAACAAAAGCGTTTCTTCCCAAACAGAGCCTCGTTCCCGATCGTCGAGATAGTGAATTTCATCGAATATTACGGCTCCTACGTCATGAAGCTTTTCAGGATTTTCGAATAAAGTGTTTCGAAGGATTTCGGTCGTCATCACCAGGACTTTGGCTTCGGGGCGCAAGGTCACATCGCCTGTCATCAGGCCGGCGTCTTCAATTTCTGGGTCTTCTCGGAAATCGCGAAATTTTTGATTCGAAAGTGCTTTGATGGGGGCGGTGTAAATCACCCGTTTCCCTTCCTGCATCGCCAAGTGAATGGCGTATTCAGCAACGAGAGTTTTGCCGGCTCCTGTGGGAGCTGCCACTAGGACGTTGTGTCCTGTGTCTAGTGCTTGGGCAGCCTGACGCTGGAAAGGCGCCAGGGTAAATCCCTTGAAGGTGGCAGGAGAGGTTTCCCCCATAGCCCCATGATGAGAAGGTCAATGCCCCTACGGCAAGGTGGAAGATGGGAGAAGATTTCGCCAGAATGGTCACGTGGCCAAAACTCTCGGCCTTCCCATCGCCCTCATTCTCCTAGGTATTTCTTGTGGACCCTCGGAGGGGCCGGGACCCGTGCGTGCTCTGTCGAACTTCAGGGTGGAGCAACTGCCGCTGGAACTCCCTGATCTTTGGAAGAAGTCGTTAGAAATGTCCTTGGCTAATGCTCCGTCAGCTCCGCTGCTGGGCCCCGGTTCGAAAGATATTGTTCGTAGAGCTCTCGTGGATGTGGGTTGGATAGACCCCGCTTCTGTGACCGTTGAAGATTCGCTTCCCGAAGGTCTGAGGGTCACCTTTAAATCTCGACGCCCCCTCTATCGCGTATTCAAGCAGGGCATTGCAGTTGGAGTAGTAAGCCATGAGGGTGTTTTGTTGCCACCTGGCTTAGGGAAGGGGGGGTCAGAAAGCAGCCAAATGGAGTTTCTTAGGAACCCAAAAGTGCCTTTGGACGCTGATACTTTGATACCAATGCCTGGGAGGAAGCCAGCGGACCCTGTCCTTTCTGAGGCGCTGCGAGCGTGGCCCGAGATTCAATCTATAGAAGGAGTTTCAGGCCTCGATATTGTGAGAGTTGAACGCCAAGCGGAACTGTGGAATTCCGAAACTGGTTTTTGGGAAGCTGCTCCACGGGATGAGACAGGCATTCCACCTCCTCTGTGTTTTGTCCTTGGCGACGGAAGGGAAATCTATTGGGGACGATCTGAGAGGGCCAACGATCCTTTTGGCGTCCCTCTTGGGCTGAAGGCTGCGCGATTGGGCGCAGTGATGAAGAAATATCCTGATTTCGGCCCCATTTATCGTTTGGTTCTAGATTTTCCAAAGATGCGTGCATTTGACCATGAGGGGAGGGATTTGGCACAAATTGCCGCGCTTGAGGAGGGCAACTCTCCCGGCGATTAATGTGATGAATCCTGAAAAGTTGTTTGCTCTAGGGCGTTTCATCCCTTACGGGCTTTCGGCTTTTCTTGACCCTCTAACTCCAGCTCGCGCTTTGCTCCTGAGCTTGCTCCTTGAAGCAAGTGCTCCTCCATCAAATGCGGTCAATCGAGTTCGGGACTATCTGCTCTGCCATTTTCCGAGTTGGTTGCTTTTACACTTTCTACGAGGAGATGCGCCGTTCTTGGTAGGAGCTAGTATTTTGCTTATGGCCGGGTTGGGATGGGCTCTTTGGGGAAATCGCCCGTTCTGGGCACATCTACTCTGCTTGGGCATCTTGGGAATACCGCTTCTGGGTTTGATGATGGATATGGTGGGGAAAGACATCGCTCAGGTGCAGCAGTTAGACCCTTGGGTTCTTGCCTCCGCCTCGAATTGGGAGGTGACAGATACGGCTGGCTTATCCGTTCAAGCTTCTCTGTTGCCGATGGATGTCCCGCCAAATCTTTTGCCCCCTGCGCTTACCAACCCTTCGAGTTCTCGGCGCGCACAAATTTTGTTGGGTCTTTGGGCTTTTGCAGCGATTGCGATAGTGTTTTCTTTTGTGTGGAGGCGAGCAGCTTTTGGAGTCCTTTTTCTTCTCCCCTTGGGGGGCGGTTGGCTTCAAG
>DNPI01000204.1 GCA_003501525.1 Planctomycetota bacterium | reverse complement strand
CAATCCAGGGGGCAGAGGCTAAAAGAGCTGATTGGTTGGTTTTATTTGTCTGCTTTATATGCGCCGGTGTATTCGCCGCCGCAGTCTGGGTGTTATCCAATATGGCCTGATCTGTGAACGAAGGAGAGACTAAGGGTTTGCAGCTTCTCAACTTGCGAGATGAGGTCGGAGTAAGAGTTTGGGCAGATCTTCATTTGGAGGAGGGCAGTCCACAGGAAGTGGAAGCTTTCGTGGAGGATTTACGTGCGCATGTTCGCGATGCGGGGGCGCTAGTGATTGCGGGGGACTTGTTTAACGCCTGGACAGGGCGAAGGCAGTGGAAAAGGCCTGTTTTTCGGCCGCTCGCGGAAGCATTGAGGAAGTTGAGAGCAATGGGGACACGTGTAATTCTCTTGAGAGGCAATCGGGATGTCCTCCTTAATGCTGCAGATGGGCTGGCAGTTGGTGCCGAAGTAGCAGATGGCGTGACCTTTTCTTCGGCTGGTCGGGGAATTCTTCTTACACACGGGGATGAGTATTGCCTCAATGACCGCTCCTACCAAAGGCTCCGAAAATTTTTACGATGCAGCTTTGTGCGCGGATTTTTGCGATGTATGCCTGATTTTTTTAAGCGTGGTTTAGCGGGAACTTTGCGGCGAACTAGTCAAGCAGCTGTCGCGCGTAAACCCCTTGACGCTATGGCTTTAGTTGAGAGTAGCGTTAGCGCTGCTTTGGGCAGATGTGGTGCGGACCAAGCCTTAATAGGGCACCTCCATATTGCTGAAAAGCGCGATTTAGAAGGAGGCAAGCAGCTCGAGATTCTTCCTGCATGGGAGCCCGGGGCGCCACCCTGGAAAACTCTTGATTGACCGGAATTCCTTTGTCCGTATAATTTTTTCGCTTCATGCCCGCTGAAGACCCATCCCAGAATTGCCCTGTTGTGACTCTCGATGGCCTTTCGGCCTCAGGCAAGAGCACGCTTGCAAGAGCGCTAGCAAGGGAATTGGGCTGGTTTTACCTGAGTAGCGGTGACTGGTACCGAGCCTTGGCTTGGGCTGCCTTGGAGCAAGGGGTCGATACCTCTTCTTCGCAAGCTTTGTTGGGTTCGCTCTCTAAAATCCAAATCAATGGACATCCCGATGGAAGTGTGGAGATTGACAATCAATTCCTTGATGACGAGCTTCGCGTTCCTGATATAGATATAGCTGTCTGTGATGTGGCGGATCATGTGGCGGTGCGCGAAGCGCTTAATGACCGCATGCGTGCGCTACGGCTAGTGACGCATGTCTCCGGCATAGTAGCTGATGGTCGCGATGCAGGTTCCGTGATATTCCCGGACGCCTGCCTGAAGGTTTTTGTAGATACAAACCTGGAGGCGCGCGGGTCGCGGCGGCTTGCTCAGATGCAGGCAAGTGGCATAGAGGCGACAGCTGGGAGTGTTCAGGCTGCTCTTGTTGAGCGGGACTCTCGCGATGCTCAGCGTGGCACTTCTGCCCCGCGGCCAATGCGAGAGGGCAAGGTTTTGGACAATTCACACCTCACTGTTGAGGAGGCCACCGGGTGTCTCCTGACTTGGGTTAAATCCGTTTCTGGATTTAAACCTCGGTCGCTCTCTTGAGTCAGCGCCTTCCCGGTTTCTCTTACATCTTTTTTATTCTTTATGGCTTCTAAAGAAACCATTCGTCGTTTCGACCTCTCAGCGGAAGAGCTTGAAACTCAACTCCAAACTGCACTGGCTGGTGCCAGCGTCGATGAATCTTTCTCCGAACAAGTTGGAGCTGTTGCCCCCGAGACAATAGTGGAAGCCCGGGTCCTTGCGGTTGAGGCCGACAAGGGGTTTGTTCTCGTCGATATAGGCGGAAAAGCTGAAGGTAGTATTCCTATCGCCGAGTTCGAGGATGATGATGAAGAGCCTGCGGTTGAGGACCGATTTGAAGTCTATTATTGGGGAGATGATCGGCGTACGAGCATGCCGGTGGTTTCGAAGCGCGAAGCTGATCGCGAGCGAGCTTGGTCACGCGTTGTGGGGGTTTTCGAGCCAGGCGATATCATCACGGGAGAGGCAAAGAAAAAGGTTAAAGGTGGGCTTCTAGTCGCGGTTGATGGGGTAATGGTCTTTTTGCCCGCTTCGCAGATTGATTTGCGTCGGGTAAATGAGCCGGCGGATTACATCGGGCACGACGTCCGCATGAAGATTGTGAAGGTTGACGAAGAGAGAAAGAATATTGTTGTTTCTCGTCGCCAACTTCTAGAGGAAGAGCGCTTCGAAAAGCGAGAATCTTTGCTTGCTGAGATTGAAGAAGGTCAGGTCCGAATGGGGGAGGTGAAGAACATTGCGGACTTTGGTGCTTTTGTTGATCTTGGAGGCATGGATGGTCTTCTCCACGTTACGGACATGTCTTATGGGCGGATTAAACATCCCAAAGAACTCCTTTCCATCGGGGATCAAATTGAGGTTTCTGTTCTTTCAGTAGATAGAGAGCGGAATCGGGTGGCTCTTTCCTTGAAGGCACTCAGCGAGAACCCTTGGGAGAAAATTTCGGAACGGTATCCCGTGGGGACGGTTCAAACGGGACGCATTGCGAATATTGTTCCATATGGTTTGTTTGTTGCTTTGGAACCCGGCGTTGAGGGCTTGGTGCATGTGACCGAGATTTCTTGGACTCGCCAGAACCTTAACCCTGAGGATGAATTTGAGAAGGGAGCAGAAATTCAGGTGCACATCAAAGACATTGACTTGGATAAACAGGAGTTGTCGCTTTCTGTGCGGGAGGTTGAGGGTAACCCTTGGGACCGGATTGCTGAGCAGTATGCTCCTGGAACCGTATTAGAGGCCACGATTAAGAACCACGCGAGCTATGGTGCATTCGTGGAAATTGAAGAAGGTATTGACGGTCTTTTACACAACACTGACTTCCATTGGACGAGGAAGGTTCAGCACCCGAGTGAAGTCAGCAAAAAAGGCGATCGCATTCAGTGTGTTGTCCTTGCTGTAGACAGAGAGAAGCAGCGGATTTCTCTTGGAATGAAGCAGCTGAGTCAGAATCCCTGGGAGGACTACATCCCTGCGAATTACCACGTGGGCGATATGGTCAGTGGTGCAGTGACAAAAAACATTTCTTCTGGTTCGTTTGTCGAGCTTGAGGAGGGGTTGGAGGCCTTTATGCATTTCTCGACTCTGCCTGAAGAGTGGCACGAAGACCCTGAGAGTCATTGTATTTCGGGCCTTAAGGTTGAAGTTCGGGTGGTGCGGGTCGACTGTGGCGAGGAGCGCATAGGGCTCTCTTACTTGCACGCCGACTATCCGGGTAATGAAGAGTTGATCAAGGCTTTCGAAGAGAAACAGGTGAAAAAAGCTGCTCGTAAAGCAGCAAAGGCTGCCGCTGCTGCTGAAGCCGAAGCACCTGCTG
>DNPI01000241.1 GCA_003501525.1 Planctomycetota bacterium | reverse complement strand
GTCTCCCTCCCTCCTCCGACTTGCTGGGCCATTAATCGTGAGTTTTTGGCTTCGGTCAGCTTTTGCTTGGATTGACACCATCTATGCCTCAATGCTGCCTGACGGAGATGCTTCTATTGCTGCTATTGGGCTTACGCTTCCTCTTGAGTTTTTGGCCCTTGCTTGTTGGGTAGGGACTTCAAATGGTCTGACAGCTCGTCTTGCTTCCGCTATGGGAGCGAATGAAGGAGAGCGAGTTTTGGGCCTACAGTTAGGCGCGCGGAAGATCATTCGTTTTTTGTGTGTAGCATTTCTCTTTCTCGCTGCAGGGGTGTGGTGGGTCATTCCGCATTTGGGTCTTGACCCTGCGGTCGCTGAAGCTTTTCGAATTTATGCGCCAGTCCTGCTGGCGGGCTCTGGTTTGACGTCTTTTTGGGCTATTTTGCCCGATTCAGTTGTTAAAGCTCATCAGGACACTAAGGGAACAATGTGGGCAGGTATTATTTCCGGCACCTTAAACGTCATTCTCAACACAATTTTTGTTTTTGCCTTTGGGTGGGGAATCTTCGGTATTGCCCTGTCCACAGTTCTTGGCCGTTTGGGGGGGCTTACCTTTGCCATTTTTAGAGCTAGAAGCCATGAAGCGGCTCGTATAGCTCGTCAACCGGATAATCGACTTGGAATCTTTGCCGATCCAGTGCGGGCAATCCTGCAATTGGCAGTTCCTGGTGCCCTTGCTTATTTATTTATTGCAGGAGAGACTTTGGCGGTAAATGTGGTGCTTGCGCAGTCACATCAAGCAACACCTTTACTGGCATCCTGGAGTATTTTTGATAGGACACTGCGTTTTCTTTCCATGCCAATGATTGCGGCAGGTGTTGCTCTACTGCCCTTGGTGGCACGTTTGCATGGAAAGCAAGATTTCGATGGCATTAAGTTGGAGTTGAGTTTTGGTCTTCGTGCTGGCTTCCTTTATGTGTTGGTTCTGGTTTTGCCTCTTGCCTTTTTTCTTGGGCCATGGATTGCTGAGAAGCTTGCCGATGCTGAACTCACGCGGCTTTTTGCTGTTCAAGGGATGGCCTTTGTACCTTTTGCGGCGCTTTCCTTGCTGCCCTTTTTGCTTGCTCGGTCTACCTTCGAAGGACTGGAACAGCCCACCCCGGGGTTAGTGGCGACTTTTACGAGGGCGACATTTCTTGTCGTCCCACTTGTGGCTTTAGGGTCTTGGCTCGGGCCCGACTTTGGATTCTCAACGTTGCAGGGGGCATGTACGGGTTACCTCGTAGGTCAAGCGATTGCTTCCCTAGGCTTGATGTTTTGGGCACAAGCTAAAGTGGGTCAATTTGCCGAGAGTGTGAAGGTTTAAGCCGAATCGTCTTCGGTTTCTTCTCCCGGATGGCTAGTGGTGCTTTTCGCTTCCTCTCCGGGCACATCCACGGTTGTTTCTTCGTTGGCGGGTGCTGGAATGACGGAAAATGAAAGTTCTTCCGCGTCTTCGCCTTGTTCCATTACGACAAGTGAATTTTCGGGGAGTTGCCCGCGGAGCATTTCTTCAGCGAGAAGATCTTCAACGTAGCGCTCAATAGTTCGGCGGAGTGGCCTAGCTCCGTATTCAGCGTTAAACCCCTTTTCGATGAGGAATTCGCGTGCTGAATCCGACAATTGGAGAACCAATTTCTTTTCCTTGAGCCTTGTCTCAACTTTGGCCAATTCAATATCAATGATTTGATAGAGGTCTTCTTTGCGGAGAGCGTTGAACGGTAGAATTCCATCTAAGCGGTTGAGGAATTCAGGCCGGAAGTACCGTTCTACTTCGTCCATCAAAGCTTGATGCAAGCGTTCTTGGCTTGCTTCTTCATCGGCAGCAAAGCCCAGTCCACCTCCGCTTTTGACTTTATCGGTTCCTACATTGGAGGTGAGGATTAAGACAGCATTTCGGAAATCAACATGGCGGCCAAAGGAGTCAGTTAACCTCCCTTCTTCCATGATTTGGAGAAGCATGTTGTAGACGTCAGGGTGGGCTTTCTCTATTTCGTCGAAGAGAATGACCGAATAAGGCTTTCGGCGTACTTGTTCCGTCAATTGGCCTCCTTCTTCATATCCGACATAGCCAGGAGGGGAGCCCACCAAGCGACTGGCATTGTGTTTTTCCATGTACTCTGACATGTCTATTGTGATTAGAGCTTCCTCATTACCGAAGAGGAATCGAGCTAACTCTTTTGATAGCCACGTCTTGCCTACTCCTGACTGCCCGAGGAAAAGAAAGCAACCTGTGGGTCGGTTGGGGTCTTTCAAGCCAGACCGGGAGCGTCGTACCGCTTTTGCGATAGCTCCGATGGCATCTTCTTGATGGACGACTGTTTCTCCCAGCTCTTCTTCCATTTTCAATAGGCGCTCCGCTTCTTCTTCTGCGAGATTGGTGAGCGGGATTCCGGTCATGTTCGAAACGGTTTCAGCTACTACTTCGCGGTTTACGATGGCTTTTGCACCATCTTCTTCTTCCGAATTTCGCCATTCAGCGAGTCGCGCTTCGCGTTTGCGGCGCAGTTGATAGGCCTCATCACGTTTTTGCGCAGCGAGTTCGAAATCTTGATCAGCTACGGCTTCTTCTTTTGCCTTTTCAAGTTCTGATATCTCCGAATCTAGATCACCGACATCGGGTGGAGGTGTCATCGTTCGCAAACGCAACCGGGCGCCGGCTTCGTCAATTACGTCGATAGCTTTATCAGGCAGAAAGCGACTGGTGATGTATTTAATACTCATGTCAACCGCTGCTTCGAGTGCGTTTTCTGTGTATTCAACCTTGTGATGGTCTTGGTAGCGATTTGCTAGGCCATTCAGAATCGCGAGAGTTTCATCGCGATTTGGTGGGTCGACGATTACTGATTGGAATCGGCGCTCGAGTGCTCCGTCCTTTTCGATGAATTTTCGATACTCGTCAAGAGTAGTAGCTCCGATGCACTGAATCTCTCCTCGAGACAGCGATGGCTTTAAAACATTCGAAGCGTCAATTGCTCCTTCTGCACCTCCCGCTCCGACAAGCGTGTGAAGTTCATCTATAAAGAGGATGACATTTTTAGCCCGCTTTACTTCGCTCATAACAGCTTTGATTCGCTCTTCGAATTGGCCTCGGTACTTCGTTCCTGCGACCATTCCTGCGAGGTCAAGCGCGACGATCCTTTGGTCGCGTAAAACTTCTGGGACTTGACTGGCGACGATTGAACGGGCCAGGCCTTCAACGATTGCGGTTTTTCCAACTCCTGGCTCGCCGAGCAGGACCGGGTTGTTTTTAGTCCTTCGGGAGAGCACCTGCACAACTCTTTCTATTTCCTCGGCACGGCCGATGACAGGATCGAGTTCTTCGCGGCGTGCCGCTTCAGTGAGGTCGCGGCCGAAAGAATCGAGAGCAGGAGTTTTAGATTTCCCGTGTGGTCCAGGAGCACCTTCACCCCCTCCAATGAGCTCTTCGTCTGCTCCCTCACTTTCGGGGACGGCTCCGCCAAGGAATTCAATGACCTCTTCGCGGACATCTTTGAGCCGGACCCCAAGTGCTTGGAGTACATGAGCGGCGATGCCTTCCTGCTCTCGCAGAAGAGCTAAGAGAAGGTGTTCAGTCCCTATGTAGTTGTGCCCGAGATTGCTTGCTTCTTCTAGGGCAAGTTCGACAACTTTTTTGGCACGAGGTGTAAATGGAATTTGAACCGACGGCTCCATTGCTGGACCCGCTTTGACAATTTTTTCAACTTCTCTTCGAATTTTCTCCAAATCGATATTCATCGATTTCAATACATTGGCGGCAACGCCTTGGCCTTCTTGTATTAGCCCAAGGAGTATGTGTTCAGTGCCTATGTACTCGTGGTGAAAGCGTTGAGCTTCGCGGCGGGCGAATCCCATGACTTTGCGTGCTCTTTCGGTGAAGCGGTCAAACATATGTAGTTAATCCTCTCATATTACCTATCGGTGCATGAAGGGAGGATTCCTTAATTAATCTATAATCTCGCGGTTTTCCAGTGGAGATTCTAATTTTTTTAAACGATCTCTAATGCGCGCCGCTTCCTCGTAATCTTCGCGTTTAATAGCATCCTGAAGGGCGTGGTTTAACTCAGAGGACGACGTATCTCCTTTGAACGAAGCATGTTCCGTTTGCCCGTGGATTTGCTCAAGTACTTCTTCGATATATTTACCGAAGAACTCGTAGTCCTCGGGGCAGCCAAAGCGGCTTGTTTGTT
>DNPI01000140.1 GCA_003501525.1 Planctomycetota bacterium | reverse complement strand
GGCAAGCCGAAACAACCTCAGATGCGGATTGAGAATCCGTTGAGAACTGCATGCCGCCGGCGACATTTGGGCAAGACAAATTGAGTTCAACAGCTGCAATTCCCACCATCCCAGAAAAAGCTTCGCAGACTTCCACGAAATCTTCAACAGTATGCCCACCGGCATTCCCAATCACAGGAACTCCAATATCTGCAAGCTTCGGAGCAATCTCCGTTTTCCAATACTCCAATCCGCGGTTCTCAAGACCAATGCTGTTAAGTAGCCCCCCAGAGAATTCCGCCATTCGCGACGGGGCATTACCCGCTCTAGGATCGGGAGTAACGGTCTTCAGAACGAGCGCACCTAAATCGCTCTTGTCAAGAAAATCCAAAGCCTGGGGGTCATGCCCAAAAGTGCCTGACCCTGTCATAAGCGGCGAGCTCAACGCCACTCCGCCGATATTCGTACTCAGCATCACCTAATTCTACGACCCAGAAGGCTTTTACCCTGCATCAGAAGCTCCCATCCGAATTTTGGCCAGACCGGTCACCATGAGGACAAAGCCAACGCAAATGCAGGAATCAGCCAGATTAAAAATCGGCCATGGGTCGAAAATCCAAGGCAGGACATCTGGCCAGAAATCAGGTGCAGGGCCTAGATCAACTCTTATGAAATCTCGAACCTCCCCATTCCCGGACCAGGGAGCCCAAGCTGAGAAATTATCCCAAAGGTTGCCCAGAGCCCCGGCCGTAATCAGCCCCAGCGTTGGAACAGAAAGCTTCGACTCGGCGTCCTGCTTGCCCACTAGGTAGAGCAGGAAAAGCACCACTAAGGACCGCAGCAAAGTCAACGGCACGCGCAAACCTTGCCCCAAACCAAAAACACCTCCTGAATTCGTCACCTTCTGGACAGAAAGCCAATCACCCAAGACAACCACTCTCCCGTGAGCAGCAAAATCCCATGCCCAAGCCTTTGTCCACAAATCTGCCCCAAGCAGAAGAAGAACAAGAAGCCAAAAGGCTAGAGGAATCTGCCTAAAAAATGATATCCCCGTATACATTCAATTATCCTGTGTGATGTCGGGCCAAAGGCCCGGAATTCTAGTGCCTAAGTCACAAAAGGGTCAATCAAGCTTTATTAATTTACGCGAAGAAACCATCGGCTATCTCGCGTCCGCCGCTGGCGAATTCGGCCTTTCGGCTCACACAATCGCCGCTTACCGCTACGACCTTGAACAGGCAGCAATTTTTTTCTCCCGCGCAGGGATTTCCTCCTGGGCGAAGGTCAGCTCTCGCGATGTTGTCAACTTCCTAGGCAGCAGCCACAAAGACCTTTCTGGGGCAACCTTAGCGCGTCGACTTGCAAGCCTGAGAGGCTTTTACAGGTATTGGATTAGCGAACATGAGGAGCAACCGAAAGACCCAACAAGGTTCCCCGGTAAAACCAGGATATGGAATCGCCTACCTCAGATCCTGTCCCCAAAAGAAGCCCTCGGTTTAATGAGAGTTCCCCAAGGCGGAGGGTGGAAGGCATTGCGGGACAGAGCAATGCTCTCCCTACTCTATGGGGCAGGGCTCCGCGCCTCAGAGTGCTGCGATCTTGAAATGGACAACCTAGCCCTCCAGTCTTCTGGTAGGAGCCCCGGACTGTTGCGCGTTTCTGGAAAAGGAGAAAAGGAAAGGCTAGTACCTTTCGGCGGAAAGGCACGAAGCCACCTCGAAGAATGGATACAAAACGGACGCAAACAGCTAACGCCTCGCGGCACATGGGTTCTTCTGAGCAAATCAGGTTCAAGGCTCGACCGAACCACAGTTTTTAGACTCGTAAGAGATTTTGCCGTTCGCGCAGGAATTAACAGAAAGGTTCATCCCCATATCTTGCGCCACTCATGCGCAACTCACCTACTTGCTGGCGGAGGCGACTTACGCAGTGTGCAGGAGTTTCTAGGGCATTCCGACCTTCGAACCACCGAGCGCTACACCCATGTAGAAATCGACGAGCTCCGCTCTTTGCACAAGCTCCACCATCCGCGAGGCTAAGGCAAACGACTCTGGAGATGCCTTTGCACATCTATTGCTAGAGTTCGGCTCAGCCCCGGAAGAGTCACCAGTTCGTCAAGCGACCCATCCCTAATCTTCGACAAATCCCCCCCACACCACTCCAGCAGAAGCTTCCGCCTCACCGGCCCGACTCCGGGCACCTGCGACAAAACCGTTCGCACGCTAGCGCGGCGAGCCCTGTGATGTGTAATCGCGAAACGGTGCGCCTCATTTCTTATTTCCTCAAGGAATAGGCGCCCGCAATGCCCCCTCTCAAGGGCCAACGACTCTGTTGCGCCAGGAACCCAAAGCCGCTCGTCCTTAGACGAAGAAATTCCACCTTGTCGCGCTTTCGCTAGCGCAGCAACCGGAACATCAACACCAGAATCCTTCATAGCCCTCAGCCCCGCATTTAGCTGGGGAGGGCCTCCGTCCAGAACCATCAGATCAGGAAGCCCGTCAGACTTTCGACGAAAAATGCGACGGACCACCTCCTCCATCCCTCGAGCGTCATCGTTTCCATGCCCGTCTCTCACAATAAATCGACGCCAGCTCTCCGGGAAAGGCTTCCCCTCAATAAAACGAACACGTGACGCTACGCGACCCTCTCCTTGAAAATGGCTCACGTCAACTGCGTCAACCACGGACGGAGGAGTGCACCCAATCCAACCACTTAGAGCACGCGCAGTGTTCCGCCAAGGCGAACGAAGAGAGTGACGCTTGAGCACTCGGGAATTGCTTTGCGCCAAGCGCAGAAGAGACTTTTTCTCGCCCCGCTGAGGCACTTTCAAAGAAACTTTTCCGCCTGCCATCCCGCCGAGCCAAGCCTCAATCGCAGACGCATCATCCGGCAGTGCAGGCAAAAGAATCTCCGGAGGGATTTCGACTGAAGAGCTGTAAAGGGATGACAAAAGGGAAGAGACCATTACACCGCGGTCCATAAAAACCTGAGACTCACCATCACGAGAGTTGAGCCATCTTCCACCACGATACTCCAACAAAGAAAAGCAGCCTCTCTCATCCAGTCCAAGGACATCGAAATCCTCGCCTCGTCGCAGGTGGACTCTCTGTGGCTGTGCCAATGACTTCAAAGCCGTCATTCGATCACGAGCCAACAAAGCCAATTCATATTCCTCCGCTCCGCTCGCCCGATTCATTTCATTGCGCGAAACTTCGACCAAGGGACCAATTTTTCCAGCCAGAACTTGAATCGCTGAATCGACGTCGCGCCCATAATCTTTTGAGCTTTTCCTCCCAACGCAGGGTGCAGAGCACAGCCTTATCTCATGTTTCAAGCATGGTCGCGAGCGATTAGCAAAAGTGGCATCACTGCAATCTCGCAACTGAAAAGCTTTCTGTATAAGTTCTTTCGTCCGACGAGCTTCGCCAGAGTGCCCAAACGGACCCCAAGTCTTCCCCTGCTTCGTTTTCCCTCTAGCCACACCAATGCGCGGAAATCGATGTTCCAGGCTCAGATGAATGTGGAGAAAGCTCTTGTCATCCTTCAGTTGCACATTCAGCGGCGGTTGGAATTCCTTAATCAGCAGGTCCTCCAGGAGAATTGCTTCAACTTCATTACCACAAATCCGAAAAGATGCACCACGGGCATATTCGAGTAAATCCGCAAGCCGAGCACGCCCATCCGCCCCCGGCCTCAAATAGGCCCGTGTCCTCTGCTTAAGGTTTACAGCTCGACCTACATAAAGGACCTCGCCATCCTTATCTTCAAGTAGATAACAGCCCGGCTTCGAAGGCGCTAGAGCCAAAGCCTTCTGGAAATCTTTGTGAGGACCTCTCACTCCGCGACCTCAAGCGCCAATGACTCCAAACGCCTCTTTCTATTGCGAAACTCCACCGCCCCTTCGAAGTTGAGCTCCGCCGCACATTCGAGCATTTTTCGATGGGCCTCCTCGATGGCTTGTTCTATCTCAATCGAGTTCGTGGGCAATGACTCCGCAGCGCCTTCCTCCTCACCATCAAGCAGCATACCTGTCAATGACTGCGCAACTGGCTTGGAAATAGATTGAGGTGTTTGCCCGGCCTTTTGATTAAAAGCCTCCTGGATAGTTCGACGGCGCGCTGATTCCTCCATTGCGGCACGTATCGATCGAGTCGCACTATCCGCAAACAAAATCACTTTCCCGTTTACGTTTCTTGCCGCTCGACCACAAATCTGAACTAAAGCCGTTTCAGAACGCAAAAAACCCTCTTTATCCGCATCCAA
>DNPI01000085.1 GCA_003501525.1 Planctomycetota bacterium | reverse complement strand
ATTTTCAATCCTGTCCGGTTTAGCGGTGGTGGTGTGCCTCCTCTCTGGATGGAAAGCGTGGGAAAGAGGCGATTTCACAGAGTGTGGGAAGTCCACCACTAACTTCAATCGGGCTTCAACCCTATTCCTTGGCATCCTAGGAATAGGCTCAATTACTTTAACGCTGAGCCTGCCGATTAATGCGTTCGACCCACTCCTGCATTTTGCCTACAAAGGAAAAATCCTTTTCTACGAGGGCGGTGCCCTCAATCAAGCGCTAACGGGAATGGAAGGAGAAGCAGGGCTGTTTGGCCGAATAGTCACACACCCCAACTACCCTCTTGGAGTACCTCTGCTCGAAGCATTCGCAGCATGGCTAGGAGGCAATTGGGATGACCGTTGGGTTCAATTTCCTCTCGCATTCTGGGCCGCCGCGATTCCCCCTGTTGTCTTCTTCGGACTACGGTCGATTTCAATCAATACAGCAAAAATCGGGGCTCTTGTGTCTGCGGCGATACCCATCATCTATGTTCGTGATTTCCTATCCGAAGACAACGTGAACCCAGCTATGGCGAGCTTAGGGAACACCAGTTCTCTCGGAGGCTGGGGGGATCTTCCTGTTGCCGCTTTACTTGCCGGCGGTTGCGCTCTTTTGTGGCAAGCTCGTGAAAAACCCTGCCAACGAGCTGGACTTGTCGCGGGCGTGCTCGTTGCAGGAGGCGCTTGCATGAAAAATGAAGGTCTTGCTATTGCAGGAGTTTTCGCACTTGCCTTATTGTTTGCCGGGGCATTATTTAGCAAAGGGCAAACGGAAAAATCACGACGCGCTACTTGGATAGCTCTTGCAGCATTAATAACGGCAATTATTCCTTGGCTTCTGCTTCGCTCGAATCTGCCCTCAATCGATGAAAACTACCTTGCTCATTTTCACCCTAGTCGAATCTCTCACTTCCTCCTTGGGGGGCCAGAATTAGTCGAGAAAGCGCCCAAAGTAATGGTCGGCCAAGCTCCAGAACTCCTCGCCAATCCGCCACAACGAAGGATGCTAGTCCCCATGTATTTCGGAGAAGAGCTCTTCGACTGGCGCTCCTGGGGACTCCTGTGGCCTCTGGTTATCGCAGCCCTTCTAGCTCCTTCTACACGAAAAGATCCAAACCAACGCTGGCTTGCTTTGCTCGTAATCGGAGGGCTCCTGCTTTACGCGCTTATCCTTCTCATCACTCCGTGGTATTTGCCACTCCTTAGGGACAAAGGAATTCCGGAAAGGTTAATGTTGCACTTAGTCGGCCCTGCTTCCATGTTGGCCGCAGCGTGGTGCTCCACATACACCGAACCCACAAAAAATTGAAACCGCGTTTACTCATCCTTCTTGGGCTTGCCTTTTTTGCCTGCACCCGGGCGGAAGAGAAGGTTTCAGTCGTTCTAGTGTCGATTGATTCGCTAAGAGCAGATTTTTGCTCACCCTATGGGCATGTCCCTTTATTCGCGAAGGACGAGCAAACAACACCTTTCCTCCAAAAGCTCGCTGACGAAGGAGTCCTATTTGAGTCGTGTTCTGCAGCAGCGCCCTGGACTCTCCCGAGCCACGTTTCAATTTTGTCGGGAGCAAGCCCAGCGGAACACGGGGTGAGGTCTAGAAAATTCCGCATGAAATCCGACTTAGGCTTAATTTCAGAAAAATTTCAGGACGCTGGATGGGCTACTGCGGGATTTTTCTCTGCTCCCTTTTTACACCCGACTTGGGGCTTCTTTAGAGGTTTCGACACCTACGAACCTGGGCCGCCGTACCTCGACAGCCTCGAAGCTGCGGAAGCGATGATGCAACGAGGATCGCGCAAAATCCAAGATTTTCACCAGCAAGCGGACAGCGACAAAGAAACCACACCAGATACTCTTGGTAAAGCCAAACAATGGCTCGAGCAAGGAGATAAATGGAAGGAACCTTTCTTTCTTTTCATCCATCTTTGGGATCCTCATTACGACTACGAACCACCAGCACACTACGCCCAACGATTTCACCCCGGCTACGAGGGCCCAGTAGACGGCACTGGATTTAATGATGACACTGGCAAATGGGGACCAGATGATCTCGACCATTTTAAGGCGCTTTATGAGGCCGAGATTCGATACACCGATGACCACCTCGCCGCGTTCTTTGCCCAATTACAGGAATGGGGCCTTGACAATAAAGTGATTTTTGCAGTTGTATCTGACCATGGAGATGAATTTGCAGAACATGGCCAGTTGGGGCATCACAAAACTCTCTACGAAGAAGTGATGCGCGTACCAATGATTATCAGAGCCCCAGGCTCTGTTCCTGCAGGAACTCGCATTAAGGGCACAGTCAGTAATTATGACCTCGCACCCACACTGCTAGATTTGGCTGGTCTACAACCTTGGTCAGGAAAAAGCGGACAAAGCCTTCGCTCTCTCTGGGAAACAGCTGATGCTTCTCGCGATGTTCTCATGGACCTCCTACATCCAGGAAGAGGCCTCGACTTGCAGGGTTGGAGATGGAATAGCCATAAAGCAATTCTTGATCGTCGGCGAGGCTCTCTCACCATGTTTGATTTAGCAGAGGACCCCGGGGAACATCAACCGAATGCGCAAACTAACAGTCCCGCATTCCCACAAAAAGATAGGGCTATGTCCTTTTTCCAGGAAACAGCACAACGAAGTGCAAAAGGCGCTGTAATGGAAGAATCGGCCGAGATGATCCGAATTTTAGAGGAGTTGGGCTACACCGGCGGATAGGCTTCCTTTTCACAACAATCATGAAAATCGCTGTCATCGGAACTGGATATGTCGGGTTAGTCTCAGGCACCTGTTTCTCCGAAATGGGGCATCAGGTAATTTGCGTCGACATAGACGAAGAAAAAATTTCTCAATTGGAAAAGGGCGATATCCCCATCTATGAGCCCGGTTTATCTGAATTGGTCATCGCTAATCACAAAGATGGAAGACTGCAATTCACCACATCTCTTGAAGAAGCTGTCCGCGCATCGCGGGTGGTGTTTATTGCTGTCGGCACCCCTTCCGCAAAAGATGGCTCCGCTGATCTATCCGCAGTTTTCAGCGTAGCGGAGGCAATAGGCAAAGCCGCCGATGGCCCCAAGCTCATCGTTGACAAATCAACAGTACCTGTCGGAACAGCCGCGAAAGTCAAAGCTGTCGCTGCAGCAGCGACCAGCCAAACAATCTCTGTCTGCTCTAATCCTGAATTCCTCAAAGAAGGAGCTGCCATTGAAGATTTCATGAAACCCGACCGAGTGGTTATTGGAGCTGAATCCGATGAAGACTTTGAGCTTATGGAAGAGTTGTATGCACCATTCGTCAGAAGCGGTAAGCCAATTCTGCGTATGGATCCTTCAAGCGCAGAAATGACGAAATACGCCAGCAATGCAATGTTGGCCACACGCATATCTTTCATGAACGAGATAGCCCGGATTTGTTCATTGACCGATGCTGATGTTTCTCTCGTAAGAAAAGGAATGGGTACCGACACGCGCATTGGTCAGGCTTTTCTTTACCCCGGGATTGGATATGGCGGCTCTTGCTTCCCTAAGGATGTTCAGGCTCTTGCCCGCACTGCTGATGAGAATGGATATGAGTTCAAAATTCTGGAAGCAGTAGAAGCGGTCAATCAACTACAAAAGAAATACATGGCAGAGAAACTAATCGAGGTTCTCGGCAAAGACCTTTCTGGCAAACGAATTTCCCTCTGGGGATTAGCATTCAAGCCTCGAACAGACGATATGCGTGAAGCTCCTTCACTAACGCTCGCAAGGGAATTAACTGCACACGGAGCAGAAGTAAGAGGAACCGATCCCGAAGCTATCGAGACCGCGCGAGCAATCCTGGGGGACTTAATTAGCTATCACGAAGACCCATATGAAGCCGCAGAGGCCGCTGATGCACTAATCCTTTGCACAGAATGGAACGAATTCCGGCGACCGGATTTGGACCGTCTAGGAAAAACAATGAAAAGAAAATTGATATTGGATGGGCGCAATATCCTTTCTGCTCAAGAATTGTCAAATCATGGCTTCGAGAGATACGCCGTGGGTTTGCCGCCAATACCCCCGACTTAACGACAGCGTCAAAAAGGTTGGCTGGGATAGAATGCTGGGTCAAACATGACCCGAATCCTTCCTGATAACACAGTCGCCGAAAACGATTTACTCGTTTGGGAAAAGGCGGGTGATCAAATTGATCAACTAATCGATTTGATGTTGAATTTCCGCCAAAGCGGCCATCCTGGAGGCTCGCGGTCGAAAACTCGAATGATGGTTGCTCTTACCCTCTCTGGAGCAATGCGTTGGGATATCCGCAATCCTGATCGAGCATTTGCCGACCGCTTTGTACTAGCTTCAGGGCATTGCACTCCAGTGATTTACGGAATGCTGGCTCTCTATCACGAAGCGCTGAATCGAATGCTTGCTGAAACGGGAGATGAGAAATATGCGGTTCCTAATCCACAGGAACGCCAACTCGTATGGAAAGACCTTCTGCAGTTGCGACGTAACAAGGGGCTGCCTGGACACGCAGAAGCCGAAGGAAAGACTCTGTTCTTCCATGCAAATACGGGGCCCAGTGGCCATGGTGCTCCCGCAGCAGCCGGAATTGCACTCGGTCTGAAAATGGCCGGAGCTAATGAAGTCAAAGTCTGGACCATGGAAGGCGAAGGAGGGCTCACCGCTGGCGCCCACCATGAAACCAAACAAACTGCTTGGGGTCTGGGCTTATCGAACCTTCACTATTTAGTTGATTGGAATGACAATGGAATCGATCCGAGGCCGTATTCCGCTGTTGTTCCAGGAGAGCCAAATGACTGGTTTCTTCCTTATGGGTGGCAGGTTTCATCTGCCGAAGATGGACACAATTATGGACAACTCGCAGCAGCTCTTTCCGAGTCGTTGACACAAAAGGGTGAGCAACCACACTGCACTTGGTTCAGGACAGTGAAAGGTCGTGGCTACGGAGTAACCGGTTACAAAAGCCATGGGGCCGCTCACAAGCCGAATTCAGAACTCTTCTGGGAAACAAAGAGAAAATTCCAAGAAAAATATGGCCTCGAATTCGAAGGATTCGGTCAACCTCAACCAGAAAGCCACGAGGAATTCAAAGTCCAAACAACTAATGCCATCCAAAAAGTCCTCTCGCTTCTAGATGAAAAGGATTACTGCGAAGCTCTCGCGAATCGTCTTGTAACTATCGCAGAATCGGTTCCCGAAGAAATTGAAGGAGTCCATACAAATGGGATTTCCTTGTCCTCCGTGCCTGAATTTGCAACACCAGAATCTCTCCCTGATTCACTGTTCTTCGAGCCGGGAGAAAAACAACCTAACCGCATCGGATTTTCAAAAGTTGCCGCCTGGATTAACTCTGTAGCCCGGAAGCACTGGGATCGCCCTCTCGTCTTAGCCGCCAGTGCTGACCTAGCCGACTCTACAAACATTTCTGGATTCGCTCATGATTGGGAAGACAGCGCCGGATTTGGGTGGTATGAAAAAGCTCAAAACCCAGGAGGCGCACTTCTGCCCACTGCTATCACTGAATTCGGGAATGCCGGGTTGGTTTGTGGATTGGCATCGACCAATCTCTCCAACAAGCCTGAGGATTCTTTTTCCGGATTCTGGGGAGCTTGCTCAACGTATGGCTCTTTTTCTTATCTCAAATACGGCCCTATGCGCTTGTTCTCCCAGCTCTGCCAGGACAGTCCTTTTAAACAAGGAAAAGTTATCTGGGTCGCCGGACATTCTGGCCCAGAAACCGCGGAAGACTCGAGGACCCATTTCGGAGTATTTGCCCCAGGCATCACACAGTTCTTTCCTCGAGGCCAAGTGATTGACATTCATCCCTGGGAGCCGAACGAAGTCGGGCCTGCTCTGCTGGCCGCCATGAGGGCTTCAGCCCCAATCATCGCACTCCATCTAACCCGGCCTCCAGTGGAAATCCCCCACCGAGAAAATTTAGGCATGGGTTCACATTTCGAGGCCGCCAGAGGGGCCTATCTCATTCGAGACTATGACCCAAACCGCCCTCCCGAAGGTTGCGTTTTCGTGCGTGGAACTTCAGCAACTCAGTCCATCGTCCAACTCCTCCAAGAAGGACGCTTTGAAGATGGCCCAAACATAAAATTAGTTGCAGCAATAAGCCACGAACTGTTCACGTTGCAGTCACGCGAATATCAGGAGAAATTAGTATCCAAAAGCGACTGGCAAAACAGCACTTTTATCACTAATGGCGCACGACAAAATATGTGGCTTTGGACAGCACACTCCGATGCTTTCAAATATTCAATGGGCTCTGATTGGGACGATAGATGGAGAACAGGCGGATCCCTCGAAGAAATCATTGTCGAAGCCAAACTCGACCCAAAGAGCTTATGGAGTGGGCTTCAGCGTTTCGCTAAGGCCGAGAAAGAAAAAATCAGCGACCAAACCGAGGTTTGATCGCTGATTTCCTTTTCCCCTTTGCTACTTGCCAACACGGATTGCCATCCCCTGCATTCCGGTGGCTCTAGGAAGAGACCCAGGCGCAGCACCTCTTATTTCGGCAATAGAAGGTATGGTTCTGGAGCCTTTTTTATGTTTTTTTTCCGAGTTCCTTGCAAATGCTGATATTTAAAGGACTTCCGCTGCCCTTAGAACTCCGGTTTCCTCTAGTCCCAGCCCCCCCTGCGTGAAAAAACTATCCACTCTCTCTAGCCAGCGACACGCGCAGAGGCTTCTTGCCGCTCTCGAAAACCACCACCCCAATGCTGAAACCGCTTTAGCCTGGGAAAATCCTTGGCAATTGCTCGTTGCAGTAATTCTCTCCGCCCAGTGCACAGACGAACGAGTCAACTTGGTAACGCCTCCCCTCTTCGCGAAATGGCCAACTCCAGAGGATTTAGCAGCGGCTGATATAGAAAATCTACGTAATGCGATATCTTCGATTAATTTCTACAACAACAAAGCTAAGCACATTCACGCAACGGCAAAGCTAGTTTCCGAAAAGCATGGGGGTAAAGTTCCCCAAACAATGGATGAGTTGATTCAATTGCCTGGAGTCGCCCGGAAGACAGCAAACTGTGTCCTAGGAACGGGTTTCGGCAAAGCAGTTGGAATCGTGGTCGACACTCATGTTGGACGACTTTCTCGAAGAATGGGGCTAACAGCAGAAAATAACCCCATAAAAGTAGAAAAAAATCTTATTGCGCTTTTTCCTGCAGAAAAATGGGTGTGGCTGAGCCATGCCCTAATCGATCACGGTAGGTCTACCTGCACATCAAGGAAAGCCAAATGCGATGAATGCGACCTAGAAGAACTCTGCCCAAAGATAATCGATAACAGTTGACGCAAACTGGCAACATGGGGTAGAGTTCCCCCTATGGTCACCTCTGACCCCCTGCTCGATATTTCAGCTCTAGCAAAATCCGCCGGGGTCAGCTCGCGCACTATTCGTTACTACGGAGAACTTGGCTTGCTGCAATCTGAGGGGAGAGGTCCAGGCGGTCGCCGACTGTTCGGCAAAGAGGCAAGAGAGAGATTGGACTTTATTGCGCGGCTTAAAAGCCTCGGGCTCACCCTCGACGAGATAAAAGAACTCAACACAAGTTTCGAGAAAGGCAAAACCCCTGGAATGCTCCAGAAACTGGAAGCGCTCCTTAATTACCACCTCGAGGGGCTAACAGTTCGCATGAAAGAACTACAAGGACTAGAAAGCGAACTGCTTGCCTACCGGGGCCGAATCCACCAACGCATCGGAAAGGAATCTGTCTCATGACCCCCTCCCCCAAAGGCCTTCGCTTCATCACAGCCGCTTCGCTTTTCGACGGGCACGATGCCGCCATCAACATTATGCGCCGCATCCTTCAGCAAGAAGGAACCGAGGTCATCCACCTAGGGCATAACAGATCCGTGGAAGAGATCGCCGAAGCAGCGGTGCAAGAGGATGTTCATGGCATCGCTATTTCCTCCTACCAAGGCGGGCACATGGAATTTTTCAAGTACCTCGTAGCAAAACTAGAAGAGCTCGGACGCCCTGAGATTCCTGTTTTCGGAGGCGGGGGCGGGACCATCACCGATGATGAAATTACAGAACTCCATGCTGCCGGAGTAAATCGCATTTATTCCGTTGAAGACGGCCGAATTCTTGGCCTAGCAGGGATGATTAAAGACATGATGGAACGCGCAAATCGGGTTCTCTCCAAACCAAAAGATGCGATTCCACCCAAGCTCTTCCAAGCTGACCCCGCAGCCATTGCGCGAGGACTAACCCTCTTCGAGACCCTCCATTCCCAAAGCGACTCCTCTCGATTAGAAGAGCTACGTGCGGAGCTATACAAACAAGCGCAAGAAACCCTCTGCCCAATCCTCGGCATCACGGGAACAGGAGGAGCCGGAAAATCCTCCCTTACAGATGAGTGGGTGTTGCGGTTCCGGGAGCGGTTCCCTGAAAGGGCCGTAGGGATTCTTTCTATCGATCCGACACGAAGAAAAACTGGAGGGGCGCTGCTTGGGGATCGCATTCGAATGAATGCAGTCCGAGGGCCTAGGTGCTTCATGAGAAGCATGGCCACTCGCAGAGCACACTCCTCCACAGCAAAATCTGTAGAAGACGGCATTCTGATACTCCAGGCCGCTGGATTCGACTTAGTCATCCTAGAAACCGCGGGGATTGGACAAAGCGATTCAGAAGCGGCCGACCTTTGTGATATTTCTCTCTATGTAATGACTCCTGAATACGGGGCCCCCTCCCAGCTCGAAAAGATAGACATGCTCGATTTTGCGGACGGAGTTGCAATAAATAAATCGGATAAACGAGGGGCCCAGGATGCCTTAAGAGACGTCCGCAAGCAGGTTCAACGTAACCGTCAGCAGCACACCGCTGAACCTGAATCAATGCCGGTTTTTTTAACTAAAGCCTCTCGCTTCGCGGACCCTGGGATAGACAATCTGTTCGTATGGACTTGCACTCGACTAGAAGAAGTCACCGACCAAAAATGGGAACCCGGACTACAAGCAACCGAACTTTCCTCTGCGCCAATTGTGGTTCCTCCAGAGCGAACTCGATATCTGTCAGAAATTGCCGAAGCCATTCGGGAGTTCAAAAGAGCAGCAAAAGAAGAATCCGAGCGCGCGTCTCGAGCGGATGGCCTGTCTCGGACACTCTCCGAGTTCGGAGATATACCACCCCCACCTAATGAAAATTTTCCCGCGGAGGACTTAGTAGACAAAGAGATTGCCCCTGAGATATTGGTACTCCGACAACGCTACCAAGAAGTCCTCACCTCACTAAACCCTAAATCCAGGTCGATGCTTGCCGATTGGAGAGAGAAAAAGGCACGCTACACCGAAAACGAGTTTGCCTACACAATTCGCGGAAAAGAAATTCGCACTGCATCCAGCACTGCAACCTTATCTGGGACACGAATCCCCAAAGTTGCGCTACCGGCCACTGAGGATTGGGGATATCTCAGCCTTTGGACTGCTTTGGAAAATGTCCCGGGCGAATTCCCTTTCACAGCAGGTGTATTCCCGATAAAGAGGACCGAAGAAGATCCAACTCGGATGTTCGCTGGAGAGGGCACTCCGGAACAAACTAACCGGCGATTCCATTACGTCTCGAAAGGGCAGCCAGCGGTCCGATTATCAACTGCTTTCGATTCCGTAACGCTCTATGGCGAAGACCCTGACATGAGGCCTGACATTTACGGAAAAGTGGGCAATTCTGGTGTCTCTATCTGCACCCTTGACGACATGAAGCGTTTGTATTCGGGGTTTGATTTATCAGACCCTAAAACTTCAGTTTCGATGACGATTAACGGGCCAGCTCCCATGATTTTGGCCTTTTTTCTTAATGCAGCGATAGACCAAGCAGTAGAAAAACGATTGAGGGAGACAGGGCGCTGGGAATCCGCAGAGCAAAAAATTGTTGAGCTCACCGGCAACAAGCAACCCGTCTACCGCGCAGAACTGCCCGATGGACACAACGGGATGGGCTTGGGCCTCCTAGGGGTAACCGGGGAGCAGATACTTGACTCTGAAGAATATGCAGAAATACGAGAGCAGGTGCTAAAAAATGTAAGGGGAACAGTGCAAGCGGACATTCTCAAAGAAGACCAAGCCCAAAACACTTGCATATTTAATACTGACTTTGCCCTAAAACTCATGGGCGACATGCAGCAGTTTTTCGTCGACCATCACATCCAGAACTTCTATTCCGTTTCTGTTTCGGGCTATCACATTGCGGAAGCCGGAGCGAACCCGATATCTCAGCTAGCATTCACCCTGGCTAACGGTTTCACTTTCGTGGAGTACTACAGGGCGCGAGGAATGGATGTCGAGGATTTCGCCCGTAACCTCTCTTTCTTCTTCAGCAATGGAGTCGACGCAGAATACTCAGTTATCGGACGCGTAGCTCGAAGGATCTGGGCTATCGCCATGCGTGACATTTACGGAGCGAACGAGCGGGCACAAAAATTGAAGTACCACATACAAACTAGTGGGAGATCCCTCCATGCCCAGGAAATTTCATTTAACGATATCCGAACCACACTACAGGCCTTGTACGCAATAAATGACAATTGCAACAGCCTCCACACCAATGCTTACGATGAAGCCATCACGACCCCGACCGAAGAATCCGTTCGCAGAGCCCTAGCAATCCAACTCATCATCAACCGAGAACTCGGTTTAACGGCCAATGAAAATCCACTACAGGGAGCTTTCATCATCAACGAACTCACCGACTTAGTGGAAGAAGCAGTCCTTGAAGAGTTCCTGCGCCTTGACGAACGAGGTGGAGTACTAGGAGCCATGGAAACGATGTACCAAAGAAGTCGAATCCAAGAAGAAAGCTTAGTGTATGAAACCCAAAAACATTCAGGCGAACTACCCGTAGTGGGAGTTAATACTTTTCTGAATCCGCGCGCAGAAGTCGGCGCAGTAGTTGAAAAAGAAATGATTCGAGCCGGAACCGAGGAAAAGGATGCTCAAGTGAATCAGGTCAAAGATTCCCACGAAGCGAAAGCCGCCGAAGGTGAAGTGGCCTTGAAACGTCTAAAAAATGCCGCACTCCAAAACGAGGACACTTTTACTGCGCTAATAGAAGCCGCCAAAGTCTGCACCTTAGGACAAATGAGCTCCACCCTTTATGGAGTAGGCGGAAAATACCGCCGCAGCATGTAACCCATCAAGGTCGACTACCAAACAATCGGAATCTTGATGAAATCCAAAGAAGGGCGAGGGCTTGAAATTTCAATACCGGAACTATCTTCGTCAATAAAGAAAGTCGCCCGATAGCGAATGAACCGTAACCCTTGGAGATCTGCGAGATCCGCAGTCCAGGCTGTAACCGTTCCGGGCTCGTTACTCCCGGGGCTAGACTCATCAGCACCTTGAAATTCAAACCGGATTCGGGTTGAAGCTGGCATTCCATCCTTTGTGCCAGCAGTATCAACACGGAAGAATTTAGGGATTACTTTCCAAGCTGAACCCACTGCAAATGTAAGGGGGCCATCCGTAGTTCGCGAAGTAAACGTAATCTCATCGGCTCCAAGATCAAACTCAACGTCCACGATCTCATACCCAGAAGGCAACGAAGCGTCCGGGAAGAAATCGTACCCCAAGAAAATGTTTGGATTCCGGAGGAGATCCGCGTCGAAATATGCCTGAGCGCTTGACACGGTTACAGCAAACCCCGCCGCCGCATAAGAAGCGTCCGATGTCGACCCCGTGGCAATTTCAACCAAAGGCTCTACTTTTTCAGTCGCGGTGTCCACAACAACATCCCCAGATGAATCAATGCCAAGAAATCGCAGCATTGAGGCATGTGAATAATCAGGGTATGTATTGGTTTCCTGGCCAGAGCCATCTAAATCGAGATGCAAATAAGCAAGACCGGTGTCGACCCATTCACTTTGGAACTGAGAACTCGAAGAAAACAAAGGGACCATGCAGTAGGCAATCGGTTCCGCAACAAGTTCCAGAAACTGCTCAATCCGATTTGTGTCACCTTCGGGGTGTGTTTGCGTGACATAATTGTCATACATCGCCTGCTGAGCAGCGGGCCACTTGATGTTATTTAATGGATCCGGGACATGAATCTGAATCACTCCGTTGCCACCGGCCCCTCCCCGACCCGCCATAAATGTCTGATTGCCATCGTAAAAAGTCCCCGTCCCACTAGGACGCGTCTCAGGCTTTATCCAGGCGCCAGCCCATCCACGGCGACCGCCAAAAGCTTGAATGTTGTCAGAAGAATCAAGTTCTCCGATCGTGCTACCAGACCCGAAATTAAGGTTCGTGAAATCGAACTCAGTTGCGCTTTGAAGGATTATGTGCCCCCCCGAACCTCCTCCGGATCCAGAGATGGTGGAGTAGGTATAGATAGTCGATTCTCCTCCCATCCCAATACCGCCAGACGCATCAAGTTTCCCTCCATGCCCAATAATGATGGGACCTATTGCTTGTATTTGTAATTGCCCACCTCCGCCTCCTCCTGGTGCACCTACCCGATAGTAATTCGTATAAGTGCGGAAAGGCACATCAGGAAACCGGTCGGCAGTAGAAGCGTAAACACCTGCTCCTAAATTCTCTCGGGTGATGACCTGAGAGTCACCACTCGCACCGCCTCCTGAGCCGGCAAGTGGCATAAGAATCTCTCCTGTCGCAATTACCCCAGAGACTGAATCCAATCGCTTGCCATAAAAATCATTCATCCAGTTCGCATCATTTGCAAAGGGAGAAGGGCCTGCGCTTCCTGGATCAGGCCCGAAAGTAGGGTGTCCGAACTGAAAAGGTGGGTCGACATCTGTCTCAAGTTCCCAATGGGCATCCCAGTCCTCAGAAAAGCCTCCTCCTTCTTCAGCAAAATAATCGGTTTCCTGATCTTCCATGCCGAAGATGCCATGTGTCCCCCCCCAAGTGTGATCGGGAGGATTCCCTGCATTTTGCGTCTCATACGCAGCCCCCCTAATCCCATCCTCGCCACCTAAAGGAGCATAAGTTTCCCACCGGTAGTCCCAATCTGCAGGCCAAGCATCCGGAGTAGGGTCAGGCCAAGTCAAGGACACAGGAAAGCGTGGGTGGTCAACAATTCGATGGTCCATGTATCCTGGCCCAAGCCCATCAACACTGGCGGGCCTTTGCCCCGTAGTCCACCCTTCCCAGACAATCGCACGGTTGTAGGTGCGAGCAAATGTTCCACCACCTCCACCTCCAGCAAGCAACCGCTTACATTCGGCCGAACCCGATCCGAGAGACTGCGATTGTTGAAAGCCTCCCTCGCCGCCTTGTCCACCACCACCCGAATCCGCCGCAACAAAAGGACCATCTCCATCCTGACCGCGGAGAGTTTCTGCAGTAGTAATAATGCTTGCCGTTCCACCATCTCCACCACCACCCTCACCACCTGCCCCACCCGCAGGGAACTGCGGTGAATTCAGGGCCGTAGGCCACTGTGCATCATTACCGGTAACTTCGAGGGCTCCATAAATCTCAACTGTCCCAGTAGCAAAAACCTTAAAAGGGTTGCTGCCGCGAATGCGAAGTGTTGAGAATGCGGCAATTTCAAAATCATCGCAGTAAAGAACTCCATTTTGGATATTGAAGACCTTTGCCGGATGATCCGGAGGAGCATTTGTCGTGGTAAAAACGAAATTCCCGTCAGTGAAAATCTCCTGATACGACGACGCAAAATAGAAATCAGCATCTTCCGGGACAAATTGCCCGGGGAAATCAAAGCTCGCCGTAACCGCACCATTACCGATATCAGCAAGCGGATGCGAGAGGCCTGCCGACAAGTCTATTCCTTGATTCGATTCATACGTATCAGAGAATTCGTCAACCGTTGGTGTGCCAGGTATCCAGCTCCAATCAGAATAAACATCACTCAAAGCAGGAGTAGCAAAAGGCGTCCATTCCTGCTGCGTTACTGTTTCTTGCCCAACGATATCACGGAAGCGTTGGTCAACTTCTAACTTAAGCATTCGGTTAACGGGCAAAAGCCCGGAAATATAGAAATGGAGAACAGCGCCTCCTGCTGCACGACAATTCTCGGCAACAAGAAAGGTCCCAGGAAGGACATTGGCTGCCGGATAAGTAAAAGTAAACCCAGAAGGGTCGACCGGAATCTCTTCAGCAGAGTACAAGATGCGAAGACGCTCACTCGTCAGATTCGCGGCTCGCCCGTCGATAGATTGATTAAACCGAATTTCAACAATGGGGTCTGGGCTTGTAAAGAAATTCAATCCAGAAGGGAACGTAACCTCCTCTAAAAGAGGTGGCCCCTCGAGATAATCGACAAAGAAATTGCTCCCAGGTGTAGTGAAATTCCGAGTCAACCCCAAACTCAAGCTCTTTCCTTTGACATCCCGAAGTACCGTTGAAGATTGAGCAGCAGTCGGGAGAGACAACTGGTAGGTATAGCCACCAGGGATAAGGGCCCCATTGTCATGCGTCTCAGAAGTTGGACAGGATGGCTGGAAGAGAACGACTTTCCCCTCTGAGCCCGCCTCAATCTCAAACTGACCGGTAACCGGTACACCCTGGATTTCAGAACTCTGAGGCTGGATAAGGATGCTCGAAAAGCTAATTGAATCAGGATCCACAGCCCGATTGAATTCAATGCGTATCAACCGATTAATCTCCCAAACATCCCCGTCAGAGATATTTATATCCAAAGCGAGAAAAGGACCTGAGCCGGCCTCCCCTCCAACCTGACTCGATGACGCATCACTGCCTCCAATGCAGCCAAACCCACCTAAGGCTAAAGCGCCTAGGAGCAATAGAGTTCGAGATGATGAAGGGGCCAACGGAATACTCATTCTAAGCTCTCGCTGGAACCACAGGAACGAGCAGGAGCAAATCCTAGTTATTCTCTAGATTAGGCTAAATTTCGACACTAGAAACAGCATTTCCTGGCATTTTCGCATAACCCCTGTTCGCGTTTGCCGGTTATCCTGTAAATAAGTACTTAACTGGCGATGTTTGGACTTCTTCCACCCCTCCTCGGGCTTCTCTTGCAGACAACGCAAGTATCTCCGCCCACACAGCCACCTGTCGCAGCGGGCCTTTGGAAGTTTGACCGATTCACTCTGCCTGTCGCAGATTGGAATCCTCAAATTCGAGTCAAGATAACGGAACAAATAGGAGACAAGGCTGACCTATACGTCCGCCATGGACAGCCACCTACTTTGACCGATTGGGATTTCCAAGCAGCAAATCCTGGAACAAGCAATGAGGAGATTATTGTCAATTCCACAAGTGCTCCGGCTCTTGTGTCAGGGACTTGGCACATCGGAGTCTGGAGGCCAAACGGAACTTCGTACGGAATAAATTATTGGCTCGAAACCATTCCGTCCGCTCACAGCGCAATGGGTCCAGAAATTTTTGGTGACGCGACCGCAGGCAACAATGGTACTTCCTTCAGAGTTTGGGCCCCTCACGCGTCCACTGTGCACCTTGCGGGCCCTTTCAACAACTGGTCAGCTTCGGCTTCGCCATTAGCTCCGGAAGGAGGCGGGAACTGGTCCCTTGATGTCCGGAATCTTGGCCATGGGGAACCGTTCAGATACATGCTGGGGACAGCGCAAGGCACTCTATGGAAGCAAGATCCACGAGCACGGGCTGTAACAGACTCAGCAGGAGATTCGCTTGTAGTTGATCCGAATCTCTTCGACTGGTCAGGACCACCGTTCTCAACCCCTGCATGGGATGAAATGGTTATTTACGAAATGCATGTAGGCACCTTTAATGCCCCTTGGGGGGTGGGTTCCGGGAAATTCGACACCGTTTTACCCAAACTCGATTACCTAGCTGATTTAGGGATTAACGTCATTCAGCTAATGCCCGTATGCGAATTCCCCGGAAATCGGTCTTGGGGATACAACTATTCCGCACCTTTCGCCGTCGAAGAATCTTATGGCGGCCTAGAAGGGCTCAAAAACTTAGTAAAAGAAGCCCATGCGAGGGGTATCGCTGTTGTTCTAGATGTTCTATACAACCATTGGGGCCCCATCGAGATGGACCTTTGGAAATTCGACGGATGGAGCGAAAACGGATTCGGCGGCATCTATTTCTACAACGATGCACGCGCTGTGACGATGTGGGGTGACACTCGCCCCGACTACAGACAGGGACCAGTTCGCCAATACATTCGAGACAACGCAATGATGTGGCTTGAGGAGAATTGGATTGACGGCCTCCGCTGGGACTCAACGGTCAATATTCGAAGCCTCGACAATGGGTTCGGCGCAGAGTTACCAGAAGGATGGTCTCTGATGCAATGGATAAATGATGAGATTGATGCTTCGCAGGGCTGGAAGATTTCAATCGCAGAAGACATGTGGGTCAACGATTGGATTACTAAGCCAACAGGAGCAGGGGGAGCAGGTTTTGACAGTCAATGGGATTCTGTGTTCGTCCACCCTGTACGTGGGAATTTAATTGCCGCTGCTGACGCCAGCCGAGATATGTGGGCAATCAAGCAATCAATAGAAAAACGCTACAACTCTCAAGCAATGCAAAGGGTGATCTTCACTGAATCACATGACGAAGTCGCTAACGGGAGCATGCGACTCCCCGAAGAGATTTGGCCCGGAAACGCAGACTCTTGGTATTCAAAGAAAAGGTCTACCCTCGGGGCAGCTTTAGTCATGACCTCTCCAGGCATCCCGATGCTATTTCAGGGCCAAGAATTCCTCGAAGACGGATGGTTCAGTGACACCGACCCACTAGATTGGTCCAAACTGAATCTTTTCCCAGGCATTCGAGATTTGTACCGAGACCTTATCCGCTTACGGAGGAATCTCGACGGCGTTTCCGCCGGACTTCGCGGAAACGAGCGAAATGTATACCACGTCAATAACAATGACAAAGTCTTAGCCTTTCATCGCTGGGACCAAGGAGGCAGCGGAGATGATGTTGTTGTCGTAGCAAATTTTTCTAATACCGCTTGGCCTTCTTACACCATCGGACTCCCCCGAGATGGTACTTGGAAGGTACGATTGAATAGTGATTGGCAGGGATATGACCCCTCCTTTGGCAATCACCCTTCAAACGACATTCCTGCCCAATCCGGAGGCAGGGATGGCCTCCCCTATCGGGGAGACATCAGCATTGGCCCTTATACGGCCATTGTCCTTTCTCAATAAAAATGAATTCTCTCATCCCCCTCATCCTCCTCTGCTCTCTTGCCCCCAGCATTCCAGCAGCGCAGCACACTATTCTTGCCGAAGATTCTTTTGACTATGCGATGGGCCCCCTAGGCGACCAAGACGGAGGAAATGGCTGGGCCAGTTCCTGGTGGTCGGGCACCGCTCTCGACAATGCCTTTGTTGATAGCCCTGGAATGGACCCAGTGGGCAATATGGCCACGACGCAGTGGGAACATGGGGGCTCATACCGCCTCATCGACCTCACAGATTTAGGCCCAATCCTCGACAATGGCGTTCTCGGCAAAGACAACACCACAATCTGGTTTCACTGCAACATGCAACGCACTCCAGGCGGAGATGACTTCTACGGTGGATTCTCAATAAACTACCAGTGGGTCGGCGAACAGCTACGGATGGGAAGCCCTTGGGGATCAGATGAGTGGGGAGTTGAAATCCCGTTCCTGACTGCCCCGTACTTTATTCCAGGTACACAATGCGACACACAAGCGCAGCTTGTAACCCGAATCGACTTCCTTCCAGGAGATGAACGAGTTCAGATGTGGGTAGACCCTGCTGAAGATTACCCCACAACTCTCGCAGGGCTAGACGTGATGATGCCGGATATGCGTTTTAACGAAATTTACATTCAATCAGGATCCGGAAATTTAACTGGCTTCAATTTCGACAACATTCGCGTCAGTACGCCAGTCTTTACTCCTTACTACACCCTAGGCAATCTAACCGCTGCCAGTCCCGCAGACATTTCTGTTATTAATGTCGGCCCCGGCAATACCGTTATTGCCGCATACTCTCTTACAGGACCCGGACCAACTCAGAGCCCTTTCGGCCCTGTTGATTTAAGCCAGCCTATAAAGCAGCTCCCAGCCATGGTTGCCGGCTCCACAGGAGAAGCAAGCATGACGGCAAATGTCCCCCCAGGGACAAGTGGTATATCAGTTTGGAGTCAAGCGGTTGAACTTCATCCAGGCGGTGGTGGGACGCTAAGCAACTCCCTCTTCCAAACGATCCTCTAGTGAGTTTCCTCTTCCTCCTCCTTTCTCTTCCGGCAATACCCTTGCCGCAAGGGCCACCTGTCCTAAGCGAATTTGTAGCAATAAACAGCAGTGGACTACAAGATGAGGATGGAGACCATTCGGATTGGATTGAGATTCACAACCCGTATTTCCCTGACGCCGATTTAGCAGGGTGGTTCTTAACCGACGACTCCGGAGACCTGACGAAATGGGCTTTCCCTGCGACCACTATTGTCCCAGCTGGCGATTTCTTGGTCGTTTTCGCCTCTGACAAAGATCGCGGCACAGCTGGTAGCCAACTGCATACGAACTTCAAACTCACGTCGAGCGGGGAGTTTCTAGCTCTAGTCGAACCGGATGGCTTAACCATTGCTTCCGCATTCACACCTTTCTATCCAGAGCAGTTCGAAGACATCTCATATGGATTCAGCTTCAACCCATCAATAACTGCAGATGCTCACTGGTTTAGTGAGCCAACCCCAGGTGAGTCAAATGGGGTTGGCGGCCCACTTATTCTCGACCCCACTTTTTCCCCTCGCATCCCCTCAATCAGTGAGCCTGTAGTGGTAACGGCCCTCCTATTGGGGCTGCCATCTCAAGTAACTCTCCATACGCGCGCGCTTTATCACGCCGAGTCGAGTCTCCCCATGGTCGATGATGGAACAAGCGGTGACTTAATTGCGAACGACGGGGTCTGGACAGGAGTCATACCGGCTGGCACCGCCGCTATGGGACAAATGCTTCGGTGGCGAATCGAAGCAACTGGACATGCAGGGAACAGCACCATTTCCCCTGCCTTCGAGGACCCGACCAAAGATCCCGAATACCACGGAACAATGGTGCAGGATGCCACTTGGTCCTCCGCCTTACCAGCGCTGCATTGGTTTGTGCAAAACCCGGGGGCAGCGGGAAACCCAAATGGGACACGATGTTCAGTTTTTTGGGAGGACACCCTCTACGACAACCTTGCTGTACGCCCCCGGGGAGGCTCCTCAACCTGGTGGCCCAAAAAGAACTTTAAATTCGATTTCAATCCCGGCTTTCGTCTAGTAATTGACCCAGATCTGCGCAAAATCGATGAAATAAATGTTCAAAGCTCTTACAGCGACAAGTCCTACCTAAGACAGATTCTGTGCTGGGAAACATACGAAAGCGCCGGTGCAGCAGGCTGCTTCTGCTTCCCGATTCGGATGCAGCAGAATGGCCAATTCCACTCAGTGGCCTTCCTAGTAGAGCAACCGGACGAGGATTTTTTAGAGAGGAACAATCTCGACCCCAATGGGGCTCTCTACAAAATGTACAACCAAGGCACGAGTGCCTATTCAGGTGTCGAAAAGAAGACACGCACGTATGAAGATCACAGTGACTTAGCTAGCTTCATTGCCGGGATTCTCCAATCTGGACAGGCTAGATATGACTTTCTTTTTGATAACGCTGATTTACCAGCCATCATCTCCTACATCGCTGCTACGACTCTCATTCAGGACAACGACCACGTAGCAAAAAACTACTATCTATACAGAGACACTGAGGGCGATGAAGAATGGCAATTCCTGCCGTGGGACAAAGACCTGACTCTAGGCCGCAACTACACGCTGACAGGTGGTGTCTTAAACGACACTATGTTTGCGGATGACGACCCTTATAGTCACCCGCTTTTCGGCGACAGCGGCCATCGAAAAATTGATGGCTGGTGGAACCGCTTAATCGACGCTTGTCACGACAGTCCCCGAATCCGCGAAATGTACCTCCGTAGACTGCGAACGCTCATGGAGGAAATCCTCCAAGACCCTTCGACACCTACTAGCGACCTCAAATTTGAAGAACGCATTGCTGCCTTACAGGCTGACATGGATCCAGATGTTGCCCTCGACATTGCTACTTGGGGTATTCCCTCCTGGGGCGCACAATTAGATTTCCAAGACGCCATAAATCAACTGATTCAAGAACACCTTGAAGTACGACGCCATCACCTATTCATTACGCACTCCGGTCCCGGCGGATTGATTCCAGAATCAGCTTCTGTGGCTTCGCCGATGGGATTTGGGGTAATCGAAGCTGAACCCATATCAGGCAATCAAGAGGAAGAATTTATCCAAATAATGAACCCCGGCCCTGAAGCCATCGACATTTCGGGGTGGCTACTGGAAGGCGGAGTTTCTTTCACTTTCGACCCCGGCACGGTTGTCCCAGCTAATGACTCCGTTTTAGTTTCGCCCAACCTCCGCGCTTTCCGATCTCGAGCATCCGGCCCATCCGCCGGGCAAGGGATTTTTGTAGTCGGACCTTACTCGAGAAACTTAGCTCCAGGTGAAGAACTTCACCTTTTCGACAAAGAAGGCGCTCTTGTAACAACTACAGGCGGCCCAGCATTGGTGGTGAGAGGAATGAAGGCAGGCGGCACGGCGTCAATCACGGTTGTAGGGGCTACCCCACAGGCATTCCAGCACTATGCTTTTTCCTTAACCGGCCCCGGACCCACAACAAGCCCATATGGGGATTTATCACTCAGCCCTCCCATTCAAATGGCCGGCATAATTCGTGCAGATTCTTTAGGGAATGCCACGAAATCAGCGGCTATCCCACCGGGAGCCTCCGGCATCGTAGTCTGGCTACAAGCTTTAGACGCTGGCACGCTTACCCTGACCAACGGCGTACAGGTCAACATCCCATGACCACAAGGACACTTCTCACCTTTCTCTTAATGACTAGCCCCGCTTTTGCGCAAGGCGGGAGCTTCACCCTCAACGGCATTAATACAGGAGATCGCTTTGGCGAATCGGTAGCTGCTCTGGGCGACATCGATGGAGATGGAGTAAGCGACTTCGCCATTGGCGCCTCTGGAGCTGACTACAATGGCCACAATAGCGGAAGCATTGATGTCTTCTCAGGCCACACCCTAAGCCTCATTTTCAGGCTGAATGGAGCAGGCGCATACCATCGCATGGGCATCCAAGTGGCCTCAGCCGGAGACATCAACGGTGATGGAATTCCTGATATTGCTGGTTCCGCGAAACGTGATAATCCTTGGGACTACCCCTCCGGGTACGTGCAAGTTTGGTCGGGAGTTGATGGCAGCTTGCTACTCACACTTTCGAGCACTGTCTCCTGGGACCGATTTGGAACCGCTATTGCTGGATTAGGTGATGTCAATGGCGACGGCCTCAGCGACATTGCCGTGGGGTCCAAACAGGACACTTGGCAAGGCCCAGGCTCTGGGACAGTACGCGTTTTTTCTGGCCTGGATGGACAAATACTTCATACCTGGCATGGTGAGCACCCTTGGGATTTCTTTGGCTGCTCCGTAGTGGGAACCGGAGACATCGATGGAGATGGCCTTGCAGATTTGGCTATCGGCGCCGCCCTCGAAGACACGCGAGGAAGAGATTGCGGCGCTGTTTATGTCCTTTCAGGCAGAACCGGAGAACGCATTCGACTAATAAAAGGGAATTCGGCCTTTGACACTTTTGGCTATTCCCTAGCAAGAGTTCCCGATACCAATGGGGACGGATGCGATGAATTGGCAATTGGGGGCGTGCAGGCTTTTTCGCTCTCCCCAGATCGGCCTGGATTTGTTCAAGTGCATTCTGGGAAAAACGGCGAAGTCCTGTTTCTCCTTAACGAATTCAACAGCTTGGAAACCTTTGGTGCTTCATTAGGGTCCTGTGATGTGGATGGCGACGGGACCTCTGATGTTCTCGTTGGAACGCCAACCGCTGGATCCTGGTCAACAGGCAACCTTGCCGGTGGCGGAGTTCGCGCTTTTTCCGGTCGGAGTGGTCGCCTTTTGCTAAACCTTGAAGGTGCTTCAGGCGGAGAATATATGGGTACCGCTGTCTGTGGATTGAGGATAGATAGAAACGGAGATGGACAAGAAGACATCCTCGTAGGAGCTCCTGGGAGATCCGGTATTGGCGCCGCAGAAGGCATTACTCCACCAACCTTCATATCGCTTGATGTCTCCAATCTCACCGCTGGAAACACGGCCACAATCTCCGCCTCTTCAGTTCCACCACAATCACCTGTCTGCTTCCAAGCATCGCGGCAAGGTTACGGCGGAACCGCTGTAACGCCTTGGGTCACTCTCGATTTAGCCGCCCCCCTCATAGACCTTGGGACCTCAATAGCTGGAAGCAATGGCATAGCTAGCATTTCCGGCACTGTTCCCACAGAATTAGTCGGTACGACGCTCTACTTTCAAGCATGGGTTACAAATCTCTACGGCCCAGAGGCATCCTCACGCTCGATTCACCAAACTGTTCAATAAACAATGCTTCACATCTTCCTGCTCCCTCTAGGAATGCTTCTCCTGCAAGAAACGACACAAGAAGTGCCCGCACCCCATCCATTCGAAGGGCACCAAGCAATTGAAATCCAAGCCAACACATTTACTGGTAATCGGCAAATGGACCCCGCTATCGCAATTGACCCGGCAGGCCGAATCCTAAGCGTTTGGGGCAGCCGAAGACAGGAGATGGGAACTTTTGGGATTTTCGCCCAATTGCTTGACCCTCTTGGACGCCCTCTAGGAACAGAAATTCACGTCAACCAGCATCTCCCCGGACATCAAATTAAACCCGCGGCAGTTTTTGACAAAAATGGTGACGCCTGGATTGCGTGGAATTCAATCGGACAAGACGGGGAACTCGGAAGCTTAATGGCTCGCCGATTCAAGATTAAAAAAGCAGAAGCAGGAATCTCCCTGGCCCCTATTTCAGACGAATTTTTCCTGTGTGAGAGCAAAGAGGGAGACCAATCAGACGTCTCGCTTGAAGCCCATAAAAATGGGAAGATTCTCGCTTGCTGGGCAAACTCCGTCGACAACAAAACCCAAGTCATGGGACGGATGTTTTCTCCCGAAGGAGAAGCGGTGGGCAAGTCAATCTTGCTTTCCACTAAGCAGCCAAGCACAACCCAGGACCGGCTTCCCTCTAGCTCTACCTTGGAGAATGCTTTTGTAACAGTATGGGCCCGACACAATGCCCAAGGAATACCACTTGGGATTTACGGACGGATATTGCCCTTTCAGGACGAGAAGGAAACCACAGAATTCACTGTGTGGGATGACTCCGACGCCATGCACCTCGAACCGTCCGTTGACTCAAATGGGAAGGACCGATTTGGTGTTGCCTGGATGAGCTCACAATCTGGCGTCGATTACTTCGCCCATGCCCGCCTCTTCGAAGAAAACGGGGACCCTATTTCTGACGCCTTAGAAGCCGATGCAGGTAGCGGAGGATATCGAACGGGCGCTGTCCTAGCCATGGCAAGGGACGGCAGATTCGTTGTCGCCTACAACGACATCCACGGAAAAGTCGGGCACGAAGTAGCGAAAAGGCCCGAACGGCCCACCTCAATTCGAGCAGTCGCTTTCTCCGCCACCGGGACACAAGAAGGAGAAGCTTTTCGAGTGAACCGCTACGACAAAGGAGAGCAAACCCTTCAAGTCGGAATTAACGC
>DNPI01000132.1:1082-4597 GCA_003501525.1 Planctomycetota bacterium | reverse complement strand
GCCAAAGTTCCGAGATCCCCATTCAGCGCCGGATTTCCACATGGCCATGTCTACGCCTTGGTAAGAGGGCCAGTTTGGATCCGGAGTTTGGTTGTTGTTGGAGGCAGCGTCACTGAAATCGTCGTGGACCCGAAAGTCTCTTTGTCCTGTTCCAAGATTGAAACCGAGCAGGGCGTAACTGTTTGCTGCGTTCGTAATAGTAAGGCTGGTTGCAACGGTCATTGCGGCCAAACCTAGTGCGATACGTGGTAGATGATTAATCATCGGTTTACCTCCTCAGCCTTAACTTTAAGGGCCTGGGCGATGTCAGCTTTAAGCTGAGTTAAAGTTATGTTGTTTTCGATAGCAAAGTCCTTTCCGCGACCGAGAATCACAGGGCCTTTGCGGGTATCGACTTCGCGGTAAATGCCGCCGTAGGTGGCATAAAGAACGCGGTCTACCTGTCCCCATCCTTCAATGGGTGCGGTAAAGGCGATTACGGAGTTTCCAACTCGATAGTCTGATGCCGCTGGCATGGTAGAGACGACTTGCGTTTCGCCTTCATAGGATCCACCGAGGAAGCCCATTTGGTGACTCACTTGGTGGCCTGTGAACAAATCTTCGCCTTCAACGGTAATAACGGTAAAAATGCGAGTATTGGGAAGGGGGTCGCCATCCATAGAGGTTTTTACAGAATGCACCTCTGTGACAGTTCCACGAATGCAGGCATCCGTGCGGGCGACCATTTCATTCAAATCTAAGGCTTCTATGCAGGCTGTTGCTCCGCCAGCGATGAGCAGGGCAACGGCAGCAGAGGCCGCTAAATGGGGAATTTTCATGGTTTTTTGATTAATTTTGGGGTCCCCCCTAAAAAAGGGGCTTTAAATGTAGGAACCTCTTTGAGGGGAAAAAGTTCCAACAATCGTGTTCTGGCCCCGCGGGGGGGGGATGACTATGCCCTCAAGTATATTTTTAACCGAAATTAGCCCAAGTTATTGCCTTTTTCTGTCCGAAATACTATTACAGCGGTTTTTTTGACCAAGAATGTCGGAACAGGGCTTCTTTAATGTGGTCTAATCCATAAGGGGCTTGATTTCGCATTCTGGTTCTTAATATCCGCCGCGAAATTTTCCGATGATAGTTTCTCTCCTTTTTGCCCTACAAGTTGCTCCTCTGCCTTTGGAGAGGGCTGACCGTTTATTAGAGCCTTCTCGCTTAATCCTTAAAACGTTGGATGTGGATTTGGCTTTTGGCTTTCCGGAAGCTCCCTCCGGATGGCGCTTCAGCGAAAAGGAGTCTCTAGAATCTGGCACTTGGTTCGTGCAGGCTCGGCCGGGGGATTACGTCGACTTAAGATCTCAAGTTCGCAGAGAAGGAGGTGCGACCTTTGACTACCTTCCAAATAATGGATTTGAAGCTCGAATCCCAGCTGGGGCACTTCCATCCATTCGCAGCCGCGCAGCAGCGGTGGTTCCTATTCATCCATGGTGGAAATTAGATCCTGAAATCGGGAAGAGCAGGACTTCCGCTGAGGACGAAGATGGCCGCGTTCTTCTAGCGGTCGAATTTTGGGGCGACCAAGATTTAGATTTTTGCGCCCTTGCCCTCGAAGCCTTGGATGGCGAAGTCTCTTCTCTTGTGGAATCAGGCCGGTACCTCCGAGCTTTGGTAAGGATACGACCAGAGTCGCTAAGAGCTTTGGCTGGGCTGCCTTGTGTGAAATGGATTCAGGAATCCGTTACGGCCTACCCTCGAAATGACCGGGTGCGCTGGATTATTCAAAGCAACGTTCAAGGCCAAGTCCCCCTTTGGCTAAGAGGGATTACAGGATCTGGGGTCACTATTGGGCATATTGATGAAGAAATATTTGAGGGGAATTGCTTTTTTGATGACCCGACAGGTGCTCTGCCTGGCCCGAACCATCGGAAAATTAAGTTTTTTAATGGTGGATGGGGTTCGTCCAGTCATGGCACTCATACGGCAGGAACTGCTGCTGGGGATCCTCGCCCTTTTGGTTCTTATTCGGGTGCCGGGATGGCTCCAGATGCTTTTATCGCCCATGACGGAGTTTTGCCTAATAGTGCAAACCTCCTTGCCAAGCTGGATCAGTTGCATAGTCATGGAGCGCGCATTCACTCGAATTCCTGGGGGAACGACTTCTCTAGATCCTATGACAACTGGTGTCGAGATATTGACGCCTATTCACACGACCAAGAAGAGGGGCTCATTCTGTTTGCTGTAAGCAATGGATACATCCTTAAAAATCCTGAAAATGCGAAATCTGTTGTAGGGGTTGGGGCTACTCGGGCAGACGACCCCTCTGTTTTCGGAGTCGGCGCTGCTGGCCCCACATTGGACGGTCGCTTAAAACCGGAAGTCCTTGCCCCAGGCGTTGATATTTCTTCAGCGGCTGCTGGCGCATCTTGCTTGACTCTCGCGATGACTGGAACATCCATGGCATGCCCAGCTGTTGCAGGCGGAGCCGCATTGCTGAAGGAATATTTTGAATCCGGGTGGTACCCATCAGGCTGGCGTAACCCTTCGGATGGGTTTACGCCTTCCGGCTCTTTGCTCCGCGCTTGTTTATCTCTTTCCGGTCAGGATGTGTCGCCGGTTGGTTGGCCCAGTTGGCAAGAAGGGTGGGGAAGAATACTGCTAGAGGAGGTGGCTTATTTTCAAGGTGACACCCGTCGACTTCGAGTGTTTGATGCTCGTCACGCTCAAGGTCTTGCTGATTCAGAAACTAGGGTGTATCGAATTGCCCTGCCTGCAGGTTCTTCCACTCTTAAAGTGGCATTAGCTTGGGCCGACGAACCAGCGTCCGCTTTTTCCGCTGATCCCGTTGTTAATGACCTTGATTTAGCGGTTATTGACCCTTCAGGGGGCGTTTATCGGGGCAATATTATTAATCTTGGGCTTGGTGTTTCCGTGCTCAACCCGAGTAGTCGCGATCCAAGGAATACACTTGAGATGGTTATTGTTGACAATCCAATGGCCGGTCGCTGGCGCGTAATAGTTCGTGGAACTGCGGTCCCCGTCGGTCCGCAGGGCTTTGCGCTAGCCGGTACTTTTTAATCTTGTTGGTTTAGAGTCAGGCGATAGCCTTTTCCACGAACCGTAAGTAAAAATTTTGGTTGTTCTGGCTGAGGCTCAAAATATCGGCGCAGCTTGAGGACAAAGTTGTCTACGGTCCTTGGAGTGGTGCCCGTTCCTCTTCCCCAGACGGTGTCTAAAATTTTGCTTCGAGTTACTGGGGCGCCATGGGCCCTTGCTAGCAGCTTTAAAACGCCAAGTTCTTTTTCTCGCAAGAAGATGTTTTTCGCCTGCGCAGTGCGAGCCTCTGCTGTGCGGAAATTAACCCAGCTCTCACCAATTTGGAAATTTTCTAGTGGAGCAGCGGGTTCCCAATCACTTCGCCGGAGAAGGGCGTGTACACGCGCTAGTAACTCTTTTCTGTCAAATGGCTTGACTAGGTAGTCGTCGCCTCCTGCCATTAATCCGGCAACGCGGTCAGGTGGCAAATCGCGAGCCGTTAG
>DNPI01000132.1:0-779 GCA_003501525.1 Planctomycetota bacterium | reverse complement strand
TGGAAAATCGGGAGCCGTTAGGAAAAGTATTGGAGTGTAATCGCCATCGGCTCTCATTTTAGAGCAAATCTCGAATCCGCTTGGCCCGGGGAGCATTACGTCAAGAAGTACTAGGTCAATTCCGCCTGCCTGAATGGCTCGGAGGGCAGCCTCGCCGTTTTCAGCATGAGCGGTGAAGTAGCCCTCTCGCTCCAGATTGTCGCAAACAAGATTTGCGATTCGAGGCTCATCTTCGACCACGAGGATGCGTTTTTTTTTCAACCCAAAGGCTCCTCTGACGTTGGCCAGCGAACAATAAATTCGGCACCATGGCCGCTCCCCTGGCTTTGCGCCTCAACTAGAGCTCCTTGGTTTTGAGCAGTCTCCTTAACAATGTGTAGGCCTAATCCAGCTCCCGCCACAGTCTTGTATTCATCCGATTCGCCTCTCCAAAACCGGTCGAAGATTCTGGAGATGTCCGCTGACAGAATCCCTCTCCCCCAATCTTTGACTCGGAGAATTACCCAGGCTCCTTCTTGGGCCAAAGTAATCTCGATTTTCTTGTCGCTTCCAAACTTTAATGCGTTATCAAGGAGGTTCCCAAGGATTACGGTAAGAGTGGCCGGGTCTGCTTGACCGATAAGGTCGTCTTGTATGTTGAGTATTAGTTCTGGCTCGTCGGCCTGAAGGTATAGATTCTTCCAGGCTTTGACTTCGCTCCGAATGGCGAGGGAGAGATTGAGGGGCCCTATAGCGGAGGCGGCCATACCAGCCTCTAGTCGCCCAGCGAGTAGAACTCT
>DNPI01000157.1 GCA_003501525.1 Planctomycetota bacterium | reverse complement strand
TGCGGCAGGGAAAGCACCCGCTAGAGTCGCAGAACGCTTCAGGAAATCGCGGCGAGATGAACTCATTGCTGCTGGAACTCCGGTGAACCGAGAAGTAGGCCAAGAAGTCGAGGCCCTAAGTCGTAAAGATCCGGAATGCTCCGGCCTTTGAGATAATCGTTTGTGACCGCGGCTAAAGCGGCACGGGTCCTTTCTCCTGCCCCACCCGGAAGAACTGCTCTTGTCAGGTGATGCTGCCACAAAAGAGGTGGGAGGTCAGAAGGAATAATGGAGAAAAAAGAATCCGGGATTCGAACGCCTTCCACTTTTCCCGAAGCCAATGCTTCGGCAAATTCCCAGCGCAGAGCCATCACACCGGGGTCGAGCCAAGATTCGGCCGTGTCATACCAACCGGTTGGATCGTCGCAGTGCAAGGTAGGCTGCCCCATAGACTGAAGGGTACTCGTTATTTTGCGAACCGAATCCACCTCAGCCCCGGTAACACGAAGAGCACTCACTACGAATTCAAATGGTGTCTTAAATTTCGCCCTGTAATTCTCGCGAGCCCAAAACTCTTTGCTTTCAACAATCGCAGAAATCATTTCGGGGATGCTTCCCTTCGTCTTACTAAATGTTGCCGAAACCCTCCTAACAAGAGCAGGTGGGGGTATATCGTTTACGAAATAACGCACCAATTTCGTCGCTACAAAATCAGCAGTACCACGGTGCGAAGAAAGCAAATTAAGGATTGCCTCTCCTTCTTCTTGACCCTCACCGGCTTTGCTTCTTATAACTCGACCGAGAACACGCTTGTCTCCATAAATATGCATTCCTCCGTTAAAAACAAAATTTTGCGTTCCGTTGCGGCCTAAATCAGCCGTCCAACCAGTTAGCGCCTCTGCAACCGCAACAACATCTTTCTGTTTATAAAATTTGTCCACACCCAAGGTGTGAAGCTCAAGAAGCTCACGGGCATAATTTTCGTTTAGACCTTTTTGAGCAGCAATCGAAGCCGCCTCTTCACCCCTTTGCCTAGATCCAGTGCGTCGACGCACTTTGCGCTCAACCTCCGCCAGCTCTTGCTTCGAAGGAGGTTTGCGCGACAAATAATTGTCCAGGTAATGGAGCATCGCAGGATGGCGCGCTGAATCTTTCAGCATCGCGGGGAATTTCCCCCAAATATTTCCCCTAATTACTTGGGATTCATAATCAGGGATCAAAGCGTCAGCGGGACCTCCCTTGGTAAAGCTAACGTTGAAGTGATTCCTCCAAAAATCACAGAGGACTTCTTCAATTTGGCGCTCATTCAGCATGGCGCGCAAAAGGACAGATTGGGCCAATTCGCGTTTAGGCAGATTGCGCAAAGCATTCCGCGCACGGCGCTCCTCTGGAGTGGCATCATCCGGGATCTCCATGTAGATGAATTCGCGACATTCTTTTGGTGTTAAATCAAGAGTTTCGAATTGACCAAGAACACCTGTCAGAGTTGGGCTCAATTCTATTTCAGATTCCAGTTGTCTCTTAATCCAAGCTTCAGCGCCTATATCTAGCGCATTCTGGAAGCTCTCTGGAGAATGCCCGAATCCCAGCCGCCCCAACACATGAACAACTTTTTCCCTCTCAGAAAGAGGTGTGGACACCTTAGATGCCAACCCGATCTGACCCCAACCATTAGGCTGGAAGCCACAAACTAGAAGGCAAACCAGGAAGAAGAGTCGTGTCACAGGAACCATGCTACCCTTTTATTACCTTTGCGGATTGCAAAGCAACTTACTACAGCGTAAACCCATTAATGGGGCGCTAGTTACGCAGAAAATAGAGATTATTCTTTTCGGAAGTGGCACACAAAACACCCGAGGTTTACGACCCCAGTGATTTCCAGTGGGCAAATGCATTTGAAGCCGCTGTCCCAGAAATTCGGAAAGAGCTCCAAGCCGTAACGGAAGAAAGATTCCTCCCATACCCAGGAGAACTCGCTCCTCGTGCAAGATGGAATGTTTACCCCCTGTTTTATCCAGGAACAACCGTCGAAAAAGCTACCCAAACCTGTCCTGTCACAACTTCTCTTGCGCGAACTGTTCCGGGAGTGCAAATGGCCGCTTTTTCCTGGCTTAAGCCCGGTACCCACATCGCTCCGCATAAGGGGTTCGCTAAATCCCTACTGCGTAGCCATCTTGCTCTCGAAATACCTAAGGGTGACGTCGCATTGAGGGTGGGCTCATCATTTATCCGCTGGGAACAAGGAAGCTTCTATGTATTTGATGACACCTATGAGCACGAAGCCTGGAACAACACTGAAGAGGAACGAGTCATCCTCATGGTTGATTTTTTACGCCCCTGGCGATGGAGAACCTCTACCCTTGGGCACTTCAACCAGCGATATTTCAAACGCAATAAGGTCAAGGAAATTTACCAAGAACTCTTCGAGGCCAACCAAAAAGAGGCGGAGAAATATGGGGTTACCGATGCCCGAGATTTAATCGGAAACGGTCGAGATCCTTACGAATCCCAACGGTAAAACCCTTCGCCAGATTTTTGGCCGAGCTTGCCCTCCTCGACCATCCTGCGAAGCAAAGCAGGAGGCTGAAAGCGCTCGCCAAGCGTAGAGGCTAAATATTCAGAAATCCCTAAACGGACATCCAGCCCAACAAGATCTGTTAAGCGCAAAGGCCCCATTGGATGGCGATAACCAAGCACCATTGCTTGGTCAATATCTTCGGGGGAAGCGACCTCCTCCTCAATCATCCGAATAGCCTCAATCGCAAAAGCAATTCCGAG
>DNPI01000144.1 GCA_003501525.1 Planctomycetota bacterium | reverse complement strand
AGCTTTACGTTTAAATTCAGCAATAATTGAAAGCCTCGGACTCTTCAATGCATCTAGAAATCGCTCTTTACGAAGGACATCAGGGATTACATCAGCGCGAAGGTCCCTAAGGGAATGTTGTCTGCGGCGACTAGCAGCACGAGAGCTAACTGCCGTCAAAATAGTGTCTAGCGAAAAAGAGGTCACAACTCCCCCCCTACTCGATTGCTCACCTCAATTAAGGAAGCCAGGACACCAGCTGCAGCGCCAGAGTCCAACGATTCTTGCGCAGCAGCGACTCCCTCAGGAGCACTCTCGGAAAACCCCGCCACAACCAAAGCCGCAGCAGCATTGAGTACAACCGCATCTCGGCAGGGGCTCTCCTTGCCACTGAGAATTCCTTCCAAAATCACGAGATTCTCCAAAGCTTCACCACCTGCTAAAGCATCAACAGGAGCATGGGGTAAACCGCAAGACTCTGAATCCCAACTTTGGACCGGTGCATCCCCGACGGCAATCACCTCGTTTTTGCCCGCCAAAGTAAGTTCATCAGCGCCTCCAGCCCCATGAACGACATACCCCCTCTCACAGCCTAAGGCTGAAAGGACTTCGGCGTAATCCTTCTGCCTATTAGCAACACTAACCCCTAGAAGTTGGCGGTGAACGCTACCAGGATTGCAGAGTGGCCCCAAGAAATTGAACAGCGTACGAATACCAAGTTTCTCCCGAACAGGAGCAACAAAACGCATTCCGGGGTGAAATGCAGGAGCAAATAAGAACACCATTCCCGTTGCTTCAAAGACTGTGCGTGCATTCTCGGCACTCAACTCGAGGTGAACACCAGCAGCCTCCAGCAAATCAGCACTACCACATTGCGAAGAGATACTCCGATTCCCGTGCTTAACCACAGGAGCACCAGCGCCAGCGGCTACCAATGCAGATGCAGTAGAAAGATTAAACGAGCCGAGCCCATCCCCTCCAGTCCCACAAGTATCAACCGCATTGGGCGCATCATGACGAAACGGAACCATCGCATCGCGAAGCGCTTCAACTGCTCCAATGATTTCCTGAGCGCATTCCCCTCTGTCTGCAAGAGCTACAAGAAGAGTCGCTAACCCTTCTTCATCAAGGTCTTCCCGAAGCGCCTCACCAAAGAGGGTATGGGACTCCTCTCGAGAGAGCTCTTCGCCTGCTTTGACTCTTAAAGCAGCGTCACGAAAAGTCATACCTACGCACCCTCCCCGGCCAAACTCAAGAAGCGACCCAAAATCAAATCCCCTTGGGGGGTCAATATGGACTCAGGGTGGAATTGAATGCCAAACCAATTACGCTCTCTGTGTTGAACCCCCATCACTAAACCCTCCTCGGTCCAAGCCATTAGCTCTAATTCTCCGGGCAGCGATTCTCTGACCGCGCGTAGGGAGTGATACCGCCCCGCGGGGAAAGGATCCGGCAAATCAGCCAAAAGTTCACAACCACCACCGTGGTGCACTAAGGAAGCTTTCCCGTGCACAGGAATGGGATCTAATTCGAGACTCCCGCCAAAGTGTTCAACTATTGATTGGTGCCCAAGACAAACGCCAAGAAGAGGTATATGCTCAGGAAGTTCCTTCAATAAATCTAAGCAAATACCCGCTTTAGACGGGCGGCCCGGGCCGGGAGAAATAACAACTCCTGCGGGGGAACGATCCACTACATCCTCTACTCGGATGGCATCGTTTCTAAAAACTTCTACGTGCGCTCCCTGTCCAGCTAAAGATTGGTAAAGGTTATAGGTAAAGGAATCGTAGTTATCGATGATAAGAATCACTTTTCTCCCTCCCGTGATGACTCAAGCGCCCCAGAATCGGCCAACTTTGCCGCCTCAACAAGCGCACCTGATTTCTCAAGCGTTTCTTCATATTCCCGCTCCGGAACAGAATCGAAAACAACACCTGCACCCGCCTGAAAACTAAGACGTGTTCCTTTCAGAGCATAAGTTCGGATGGTGATAGCCATATCAAGGTTCCCGCTTCTGTCGACATAACCAAAAGCACCGGCGTAGGGCCCCCGTGTATCGCGTTCAATTCCAGCCAAAATTTGCATGGCACGAACCTTCGGAGCACCACTCACTGTGCCAGCAGGGAAACAAGCGGCTACCGCATCTAAAGCCCCTTGGCCTGCAGCCAAATCACACTCGACGCGGCTTACCAAATGCTGCACTCGAGCGAATTTCTCCAATACCGAATGCTCTCGAACAGATACTGTTCCCGTCCGGGCAACTCTGCCGAGATCATTGCGAGCGAGGTCCACCAACATGTCATGTTCAGCTCTCTCTTTTGCGTCTCCAAGCAACTCTGCTGCGAGCCGCTCATCTTCCAAAGGATCTTCTGATCTAGATCGAGTGCCAGCAATCGGGCGGTTCTGAATCCTCCCGTCTAACACTGAAACCAATCTCTCCGGAGAAGAACCTATCAAAGTAGTGCCCTCCCCCTCCCAATAGAACATATGAGGCGAGGGATTAGTCAGACGCAGAGCGCGATAAAGAAGGAAGGAGTCACCCTCACAATCAAGATCGAAACGCTGGGATAAAACCGCTTGAAAAATCTCCCCCTGCTCTATTTCGTGCCGAATACGAGAAACACCTTCTTCGTAGCTACCTTTTTCCATTGCGGGCTTAATGACCCCAATCGATTTAAAGGATCCTATCGGAGGAGCCGGGCGCGCTAAGTCTTCTGCAATCCCGTCGAGTATTTCCTGAGCAGATGAGTAATTAGCTTCTCCATCAGGACAGTCAATGACTAGAACGATTCGTTGGCTCGCATGGTCAAGCGCTACGACCACGGGATAGCGACGGAATTCAGCCGCAGGGAATTCCCAAGGGTCATTCCCAGGGATAGCAACTTTAGGCTCTAAAGTTGCTGCCCACTCGTAGGAGAAGGCCCCTACCCATCCACCACAAAAGGGAGGTAAATGGGAGGGTGTTGAAGCACCCTCCGCACGGCTTAAAACTTCTCCAAAGGCTTCGTGGCAGGGCCCATCAAATTGTTCCACCCCAAGGGGAGTTTCTAATTTAGCCCCACTCAAGCCTCCCGTGAAAAGCTGATCAGGGTCAATACCAAAAAATGAATATCGGGCCAATCGGTCCGGTCCTTCCGCCGACTCGAGTAAGCAGGGGCGCCTACCGCCCTCTCGCAGAGCAAGAAAAATCCGAACTGGAGTATGCAAATCAGCAGGCAACACTGCCCACGCCAGACAATGCTTTTCGGCATCCTGAGTAGATGAACGGTCAAGAAATGTTGTCATATCCGTGAAATGCAAAACGGGCCTCCGAAATGCGAAGGCCCGAGGGGAGGGAGGAGCAGTGAATCAGCAAGACCCGCCGTCCGGAGATATCCCCACGGACCGCAAAGGCCAAGGCCAAGCACTGCTTTGAAAGGTCATGAAGCTAGTGTACCCCCCCAAAGAACATCAGGACGAGAAATGGGCCTTAATCGAGATCGAAGCGAATTCCCTGCGCCAGTGGGAGATCTTCACCCCAGTTAATCGTATTGGTCTGCCGCCGCATATAGGCCTTCCAAGAATCAGATCCCGATTCACGACCCCCTCCTGTCTCCTTCTCTCCACCAAATGCTCCACCAATTTCTGCACCCGAAGTGCCGATGTTGGCATTTGCAATACCACAATCAGACCCAGCTGCAGATAGGAACTTCTCCGCCTTGCGAATGTCAGTCGTGAAGATAGACGAGGACAGCCCTTGAGGGACATCGTTGTGGAGGCTGATTGCATGATCCAAATTATCCACCTCAATGAGATACAAGAGTGGCCCAAAGGTTTCGTCCTGAACGATATCCCAATCATTCTCCGCCAAAGCGATAGCTGGAGTCATATAACTCCCATTTTCTAATCCCCTAGGCTGGAAGACTTCGCCCCCGCAGAGGATTTCACCACCAGCCGCCTTGACCTTTTCAATTGCATCAAGTGTGTCCTGGACGGCGCCAGCATCAATCATTGGCCCCATCAAGATTGAATCATCCATGGGGCTTCCAATAGTCACCTTGGAATACATTTCAAGCAATCGGCTTTGCAAAGCATCTCGCACTCCTTTTTGCACCAAAATGCGGCGGGTAGAAGTGCAACGCTGCCCAGCCGTACCCACGGCGCCAAACAGGATTGCTCGTGCTGCCATTTCTAAATCGGCATCATCCATAACGACCACTGCATTGTTCCCTCCAAGCTCTAATATGGTTTTGCCATATCGAGATGCCATCTTTTCGGCGACTCGCTTGCCCATAGCACATGACCCAGTCGCAGAAATCAGAGGGACTCTTTTGTCTTCCAAAAGCATCTCGCCAACCTCTCGACCCGGACCAATAACAAGCCCTATAAGAGCGCCAAGCCCTTCTTCTTCCAGAACTGGTGACGCTACCTTTGTCATTGCAATAGCAGTCAATGGCGTCTTGCTGGAGGGCTTCCAGAGAACCGAATCCCCACACACTAAAGCGAGCATCGCATTCCAAGCCCAGACAGCAGCCGGGAAATTGAAAGCAGAAATCACGCCAACTGTCCCGAGAGGATGCCATTGCTCCCTCATTGCATGCAGAGGTCGCTCTGAATGCATTGAGAGGCCATAGAGCATCCGTGACTGACCGACTGAAAAGTCAGCGATGTCAATCGCCTCCTGAACCTCACCCAAGCCCTCTTGAAGAATCTTCCCCATTTCCCAGCTCACCAAACGGCCCAAAGGCTCTTTATATTCCCGCAACCGTTCCCCTATTCGCCTCACAATCTCTCCGCGCTGTGGGGCGGGAACTTCCCTCCATTTCAGAAAGGCTTCGTGCGCAGCTGCTGAAACCTTTTCATAATCCTCTGCGGTTGCTTGCTGCACCACGCCAAAGGATTCTCCATCAACGGGGCTAACAACTTCGAGCGGAGCGCCTGAAGTAGCAAGCCATTCTCCGGCATAAGCCCCAGAAAACGGGCTCTCCAGCCCAAGGTCGCTAAGAAAAGAGAGGTTTTTAGAGGAGGTTTGGGGGTTCATGACTAGTCATTGTAACAGGCTAGAAATACAAAAAAATAGTGACGGACTAGATTAAAAAATGGCACCAAACGGCCTTTTTCTCTGTCATACTGATTTAGGGATTTTGTACAGCATCCCTTCCCCTCACTAACCGCTAAATGCCCGTCCCCACACATTTTCGGCCTATGGCTCTATTTATTGCCTTTTTCTTGGCTATTCCCCCTGCTGCGGGTCAAGAATCTCAAAATCCGCCGAGCGAAGGGCCTTTAGATAAAAGACAGGGGCACAAAGAAAGTTTCGCCAATGTAGTCCCCTTCTCTGAAAAATCGGCCCCTACAAAGCTGCCCTCTGTACGAAAGGATCCGATTGGCAGTGTTAGCGCAAGTGATCATGGATTAGCCGTAGGACCGGGAACCCTAGCCTTCGTAGGAGGCGTCGCCAAACCTTTACCAGGAATCGAGCATGGCCTGGCAAACAGGAGCTCCGTAGATGGATTTGTTCATGCTTTCGTGCAATTCAAAGGAAGCTGGCAACCGGAGTGGATGGAAAAGTTGCACGCACTCGGTATTTCAACTTGGGCGATTTTCCCTCACCAAGCTGTTCAGGCAAGGATTCCTGTCTATGCCCTTGAATCCTTAGAACACTGGGAAGACGTTCGCTGGGTAGGAACCGTACCTGCACGGATGAAGGTACACCCTGTCTTAGAGGCACGAATGGAAGGCGTCTCGAACGAAACATTGATACCAGCTTGGGTATCCCTCATGGGAGACGACTCTTCAGGGAGGATCGCAAAGCAATTTGCAGAAACCGGCATCGAAATCGTTGCTTGGCGTGAGAAAACTCGCACATTCGCGGTAAACGCTAGCCCTGCCCATCTAGCAGCTTTAGCGGCACTGGACGAAGTCCACTTCCTTTCTGACCGGACCACAGCTCAACTGTTTAACGACCGAGCTTCCAGCATGCTCGGAATAGACATGCTCTGGGCTTTGGCCGATGGAGTACAGATTGGTTTCTTTACCACCATCGGGGTTATCGATGCTGGGATGGCCAGCCATGCTGATCTTCAATTAAACAACGGCAGCGACATCTTCCATGTTGAAGTTCAGGCGCCCTGGAACAGCGGCAACGGGAATGGCCTTGACCATCGCCTAGACCCAACTGGTCACGGTACCGCTGTCGCCGGCGCTCTTCTCGGCCGAGGCTGGGCAGACCCCCGATACACCGGCTTCGGAATCTGGTTAGCCAAACAATTTGGCAATCGGCTTTTCTTGAGCAGGTGGTTTGATGATTTA
>DNPI01000063.1 GCA_003501525.1 Planctomycetota bacterium | reverse complement strand
TATCGCGCACGAGTCGCATTCTCGGAGCAACCTGATCCCGTGCTCTTGAATGAACGTCTCGAAGAGTTGTCTGCTCAGGGACGTCTTGCGGTTATTCAGTCAACTCCTGCTAGGGTGGCTCATCGCCGCGCAAAAAAAGATAGAGAGCGGTGGATCGAGGTTACAGGGTGGGAAGACGAAGGTGATACCTGGACGGTTTCACTGTGTTCTGCTCATGGGACCTATATCAAAGAGGCGGTTTCCGGGGAGGAAGGGAGGACGAGGCCTTCTCTCTCCGAGCTCCTTGGAGTTTCTTGCACTTGCGTTGAACTGGACGTTTTGAGCATCCTCCCTCCAGAGGCGGATGGCAGCGTTTAGATTGCAAGTGGATTGAGCTTAAGTCAGAAAGCCATTCCAACGATTTCGCCATCGGCCACTAAGACGCCATCGGGCTTCATGATTTGCCCTTCCCAACGGAGGAATCCTCGCGCGTTGTCGTGCTTTTTCATGTGGCCTACGATTAGAAGGTCGTCCCCTGGTAACACCATTGAACGGAATCGAACTCGGTCTACTCCGCCAAAGCCAATGAATTTGTCGAGGTCAGAGTCATATTGCATCCTGGACTGCAAGGCGGCGACTTGAGCCATGCTTTCGACCATGAGAACTCCCGGGAAGAGCGGTCTCCCTGGGATATGCCCCCTGATCCAGAATTCTTCGTCTTCGAGGTGACGGTGTACAACGATTAGGTTTTCTTCGGGGAGACTAGCCAAAACAGAAGTGACTTGAAGAAATTCAAATCGCTGGGGAATTAGCCCTTTGCATCCTTCTGTGTCGAGGGCAACGTTGTCCAGTGGATAGTCGGCCGGGTCAATCAGTAGGGTTGGTTTTGGCATGAGATTTGTGGCGCCGGTGACTATAGCCCGTCTTGTGAGGAAGAAGCTCGTGGTAAAGGAAGATGTAGTTCTAATGTTTGCCCTGCCTCAACACGACCTCGGCGTACGGTCCTCCGGTGGTCCAACGCAAAAACGGTGAAGGTGTAATCGCCCGCTGGTAGATGCGGTAAAAGTGCGATGCCCGTTTGGTCCGTTGTTGCACTTGTGCCGTGTCCAGCTCGATTTTGTGCACTTTCGATAAGACGAGCAACTATCCTCGCTCCGACAATTGGTTTTCGAGTTTGTTTCTCCAATACGGTGATGGAAGTAGAGCCAAGCATCTCTATTCGGATGTCAATCCGGGCTTCAGGCCCGGCGAGGTTTAATCGAAGTGGTTCGCCTATTGGATTGCGTGGAGTCCCCGCAGATATTTCCCACAACCCCTTTCTAAGTCCTGTAAGGTGAAAAAAACCGTCTTCTTCGGTCTTTGTGGTTGTGGTTGGTCGTATTTGTTTTCCCCCTGCTGACGGCATTAATTGGGCGTAAACAGGGATGCCAACAACTCGTGTCCCGGCGGTGTCTAAGACTTGGCCAAGAATGACAGTGTCGGGTTCAAGGGGGAGGGTGATGAAGTAATCTGGGATTTCAGCTGAAGTGGTGAGCAGAGTTTTGCTGCTGCGGAATCCCGGTGTGGTTGCTTCGATACTCCAAGAGTCAAAAGGAAGATTAGAGAAAATGAAATCTTGCTTATGCTCAGAGGGGTTGATGCTCAGTGTTTGCTGTTCTGTTCGGTTTGACTGGGAGGTTAGGGTTACAGTGACTGGGTTCGTTAGGTAGGCCCAGTTTGGGGATAAGAGTTTTCCGCGGATTAAGGAGTCGAGCGCGTCTCTGTGGTGGTACGGGCTGTCAGGAGGAAGGACTGGCCGATTCGTTGTAGGGGCCAAGGATTCAGATTGGTCGACAGCGGAAGCGGTCGGCGATTCTTCCTTAGGTGCTTGATTAGCGAGATTTGTATTCTCCAAAGGTGTTTCCTCGTTGTCCGGATTTGCCCACGCCCAGTAGAAAAATCCTGTGACGGTTGAAAAAATTACGAAGAAAAGGCCTGCCGCGCGGCCTTTGCGGCTTGCAAGTGGCAGCTGCATGGAACGACAATCCTACCCCCGCCAAGTCGCCTGTCCTCCTGGCGGATACAACAAACATGCTTGTCACTCTTCTTCTCGCTTTTACTTTTCCTGTCCAAGGTCAGACTCCCGGCAAAATCGTAGTTTTGGGCATGGATGGCATGGACGCGGCGATGGCCACGGAATGGATGGACTCAGGGAAACTACCTAATTTCTCTCGGTTGCGGGAGGTCGGGACCTTCAGCCCGCTCACGCCCGGCAATCCTGCTCAATCGCCAGTTTCTTGGGCCACTCTCAATACAGGGCGGAACCCGGGCAAGCATGGGGTGTTCGATTTTGTGAGGAACACCCGCCACCCGCAGTGGGGGCCTATGCCAGGCGTCGGCTTTCAGGAAGAAGTGTGGATTTCTGCTACAGATGCGGGAGCGATTAATCTTCCCGGTATAGGATTCCGAATTGGTGGGGCGATTCTTTTTGGCCTTGTCGGATTTTTTGCTTGTCGGCGCGTTTTGCCTTTAGCTGTTTTGGTGGCAGCGATTGCTGTTGGTTGGGGTGCTTGGTATGGCTTTTCGGCTTTTAGTTCGATGCCAGAAAAAGGGTTCAAGGATTATGAATCCTTGGTGCAAGCGGAGGGTTTTTGGATGGATTTGGACCGTGCTGGCGTTCCCTTTAGGGGGCACGGCACAGTTGTTTCCTATCCGGTTGAGCCGATGGTGCACGGTAAAGTAGTGGCTGGTTTGGGGGCGCCCGATGCCAAAGGAGGGCTCCAAGGGTTTGCGATGTACGTTACGGCCCCCGAGCGCATCCGTGGGAAAAAGACTTATAGGGCTGAGCTTGCCCGAGCAGAATCGGATGATGTTGCGCCGGATACTCGGTCAGGGAAATCTTATGGGGCAGGGGTTCTTTTTCTTCTGGAAGAGCTTGCTCCGAATAGGTGGGTGTCCAAGATTTTTGGGCCTCGCAATCAGGTGAGGAAGGAAGAATTAGAATCCGAGCTCCGT
>DNPI01000214.1:3584-8415 GCA_003501525.1 Planctomycetota bacterium | reverse complement strand
CCTGATTTGGGGCTATTTAAGCATGCCCTTATCTCCTTTGCCCCACCAGGGGCTCGCCCTGAAATTATCCAAGAAGCGAATTACGTCACCAAGGCTGCCGGAGGCGCGGGCGCCTTCAGGGAGATTGCTGAAATCCTCCTTAAGTCTCAAGAGGGGCACGGGTGAACTCGACCTGGAAAAGCCTGGGCTTTGTGGGCCTTGCTACGGTTTTCATCCTCCTTTGGGGAAGCTTTTCCAGCAACAAAGGCGCCACAATATCCAGCCTAGCCCCCCCGCCCGGGTTCCCCTTGAGGGCCACCGGACTTGGAGAAGTTGAAACCTCATTTAGTGGCCCCTTTCGCGTCCAATTAACGCCTGAAATCGAATTGGACAACCCCTTGGTTGTCAATGGACATGACCCTCAGCCAAAAAACGGAGGGATGGCCCTAGAGAGCCCCGAGGTTAAATCCCCCGATCAAGGTTTTTCTGCTGAAGGGAAAAGCGCATGGATACCACTAAAAGAAGACGGGATTGCGCTGGACACACACCGCCCTTGGCAAATAAAAGACTTAGAGCTGACGCTGGAGGCGTTTGGGGGAGGCGGGGCCTTCAGCTTGCGAGCCCCAGAAGCATGGCTCAATGCCCGCAACGGGAATGCTTCTTGTCCCGAACTTTTTGAAGCAAACACCCGCGGTGTTTCTATTGCGGGAAGGGGGTTGGAGCTAAACGCTTCAGAATCGGTCATTTCCTTGGGGTCGAAAAAAGAAACCATCACCTGGGAAGTCTCAGGGGGAAACAAGTCCAGGTGGGTTGGGACGACCAATGGGCCCGGGACCCTTGAAGCACAAGAGGGCGGCGGCCAAATACTCTCCTTTCCCCTGGGGAGCGAATGCTCTATTTCCCTACCTGACGATTCAGGCTGGGGGGGGAACTTTACGGCGAACGGATTAATCCTCTATCTCGACCAAAGAGAGTTCGACCTGTTTCCTGTTCGGCTAGAGGGCTTAGGGTCGACCCGTTGGGAAGGTCGTGGCCAAACGCTAGAGGGGTCGGGGGGCGTTGTTGAATGGAACAAAGATGGCACCCCGGCAACCTTCTTCCTCGACGGCCCTGTAAAAGCAACTGACGAAGAAGGCGGCGTTTCGCTCCAGGCAGCGACAATACATGGACTGCCTGGCTGGAAACAAAAATCTTTAACGCTACAGGGGAAAATAACGGGCTCGGTACCCGAAGGCATAATTGTCGCCCACTCTGGATCGTGGCAGTTGGGAGACATCGCCCATCTATACCAAGCCACGCTCAAGCCCAACAACCGTGTGTTACCGGAAATTCGTGCGATGGAAATCTCCTTTCCGGGCTCTGGGCAGATAATTGCATCCGGAGGAGCTTGGGCCGAAAGTCGATTTTTTGCAAAGCGAGAATGGAGATTTTGGAGTGAAAACTTAATCGTCGATAACAGGAGAGAGGATCCGCGGATCCGAGCGGAAGGAGGGGTTCGCTTCACGGCTTGGGACCTAGACAATTCCTCGAGCACCCCCCCTCTTCGGTACCAGGCAAAAGCTGGCCGAGCTGAATTCCCCGAGGCGGAAACCGTGCTCCTCTTCGGAGAGCCCCGGGTCGAGCTCGTAATTGAAAAAAAACCGGCCGGGGATTTCCAAAGAGGAGCATCTCCGGCGCATCCAACCACTAGCCCGACGGAGTTCTTCCGCGCCACCGCCCAAAGAGCGCTTCTCTCTAATCACCGCCTGCTGCTTTCCGGAGAACCCACATTTTCTATCCCAGCAAAAGAACTCGGCCTAGCTGGAGATTTTGCAGAAATCCATGCCGAATCTATAGAGATTTTATCCAGCGGGGCTTGGGAGGCGCAGGGCCCCCTAAGGCTCACGGGCGCATGGCAGGGCACAGCCCATCTCGCCCGGGGAGCCCCTGCGGCGGGAATCGAGATTGTTGGCGGGCCAACGCCCTGCACAATTTCACTGACAAAAGACGATCAAAAGCAGCTAGCTCTTGTTGGGGAAAACGTTTTTGTCGCCGCCAATCGTGTCACCTTGTCGGGAAGCAGCCAATCCCGCGTAACAAGCACGTGGGCCGAGGGCGAAATTAGCCTCCAAGCCAGTCACCTTGAAATTGCAAATAACTCCGGGTCAGCAAGGGGCTCCGTTTCCATAACAAGCAAAAACTGGGCAGCGGCAGGCGACAACGCCAAATGGAGCGGAGAAAGCCCCAACATGACTCTAACCCTTGGCGGAGAAGCTTCCATTGATTGGCAAAATGTCCAAGCATCTGGACAAACCCTGACCCTTCTAGAGCCCAGCCTGTCACTGGAAATCGAGGGCTCCCCAGCGACCCTAATGGTTAAAAATGACAAAACTGTTCAGGCGGATCACATCGTTTACGGGAAAAAAGAGGGCGTAATCGAGGCCATAAATGTAACGCTAAAAAGGCCGTGATTGCTTCAGCGATTATTTTTGCTCTCGCGAGTCCGGCCCCCCAGGAGCCCGTTGCCCGCGCAGATTCCATCCGCTCAGAAAAGCTTGGCGATGAGGTCTGGATAGAGGTAACCAATCTGCACATAGACTCTGACAGTATTAGGGTGAAAGCGGAAAATGCTTTTTTTCGAGTTCTGGGCCAACGGGGCGAATCTGCGGAAAAATTTCAACTCGCCCTGGCAGGAAGATGGGTCTCCCCACTCCTTTCGAGAATTGGGCCCCTTGTGGCGGAAAAAGATGTACTCGAAATACGGCTACAAGGCAGCGTTCTCGTTGAGGGACAAGGGGAGACCCTTTACTGCTCAGAGCTGAACGTTCAGGTAGAAGAGCGCGTGCTGAAAATAAAAAACGCTGACCTTCTACTGCGGCCTGGGGTTCTCCCCGGGGGGTGGCCTCTCCGGCTAGTGGCCGGCCACTTAATTGAAAAGTCGGACGGGACCTTCCACGTTTTGAATGGGAAAATAACCACTTGCGACAAAGCCTCGCCCCATTTTTCCGTAAACGTCGCAAGCTTGGCGGGAACGGTGAACGCATCTGGTCTTGCCTGGGAACCCGAAGATGTCCACCTTGAATTTTTTGGCGCTGAGATCCTCCCCCTTCCCTCCTCTTTTTTCCAGGATTGGAGCGCGGAAGGCTTGGCAGGCCTACATTCCGCCTCAATTTCATCCAACTCCCGCTTCGGAACTCGCCTTGAAACAAATTGGAGAGGCCGCCGAAAAGACGAAAATGGCACGGAAGTGTTTTGGGCCTTTACCCCCTCGGTTTCCTCGCGACGAGGTTTTCCGCTCGAGGCCCAGTGGGGCGTCAATAAGCCGGGCTGGTCTGCCCAGATCGGCGCGTTTTATCTCGAGGATGCCGCGGCAGATGTTCACCCTTTTGCGCAACGAATCAACCGAACCGGAAACGAACGCTGGAAATTTAACGCTACAAACGAAATCAACTTCCAAAATAATTGGACACTCGAAGCGGGGCTCAATCTTCAGAGCGACCTCTTGGTCGATCCTGAATTCTTCCCCCGGGCCTGGAGAAGCCGTCACGACGAAACTAGCGAGCTGTACCTTGTTAGAAAAGATGACAGCGACCTGTTCGAGGCACACATAGAGGCTGGAAGATTCACACCCTTTGCTGGCTTTGGCTCAACCCTCCCCGGGATGTTTGAAAAAGTGCCCCGTCTCCGATGGGAAGCTTTCCCCTCGGCCATTGGCTCAATCCCTATGGGACTCTTCGGCGGCTCAGATGGCTTCGCCCCTGTTAACTTCTCCTGGGGAGGCGAAATGTCTCGTTTCCGCTACCGAGAAACCTCCCTCGCGCCCGTCGCGGGGCAAGATCCGCTCGATTCCCTAGGGGGGCTACAGCGAGACCGCGGTCGCATTTGGGCGGAGTCGGCCATTCCCCTTCGAGCCAGTGGGTTTACCCTCCGCCCAGGAATACGAGCAGATGGGGTGTTTTGGACAGAGGAAGGAGGAGATAAATCTGAACAGATCCTCCTGGAAACCTATTTTGATGCCTCCACCTCTTTGGTCCGTAATTACCCCGGGGGGTGGAGGCACGGGGTGCAGCCCTTAATACGCCTGCGGAGTCGGCAAGGAGCCGAAGAGGGGGTACCTGTACACCGCGCTATTGATTCCTGGGACCTTCTGGCGGAAGGCCAAGCCCTAGAGCTCTCCTTGAGGCAATTTTGGACTGCCCCTGGAGAATCTTCGCCCTGGCTTGACCTTGACTTGCGGGTTCCGTGGTACCCGAAGCCCAACAAACCCCTGATCGACTCTGGCTATCTGCCTAATTATGGTGACCGCGCCGGCGATTTTGGGCCCGGAGAGCTGCGGCTGTGGTGCGAGCCAGGGCTCGCTGGATCTTCACTCCGCGGGGCATGGATAAATGCAAGGCTACGCAGGGGAGACGCCTCGGCAGGGATAGAAGAGGCTTACTTTTCCACTGGACTGGAGCCGTCGCGGAACCTCAAAACATCTATAGCGTATAGGGGTATCCGCAATCTTTTGGGGCTTGGGGTCGCTTCCCTTGACTGGAGAATCGGGAATGAATGGGGGCTCTTGTGTCGACAGTCGTTCACCACCGAAGGAGACCCAAGCGATTTTTCAGAGATTGCCCTCCAATACTATGCCCACGACTTTAGGTTTGAGGCTGGTATCCATCGCGACGAAGCACTTGGCCGCTCTGGGCTTTTCTTCAACCTGGCCCCGCTCTTCTTGCTTGGGCCTCCGCAGTTCGGATTAGAATAAGGCCATGACCCCTTTAGCCTTTATCGGGACGCAAGAGCTCATCGTCGCCCTAGTCATTGGACTGCTTCTTTTTGGTGGACAGCTTCCCTCCGTGCTTCGCGATATTGGGAAATTAATTTTCCG
>DNPI01000214.1:0-3191 GCA_003501525.1 Planctomycetota bacterium | reverse complement strand
GAGGTGCAAAGCGCGCAGATTCCCGAAACCGATATCTACAAGCCTGTGGACCATGCCGCCGGAGCCGTGCCCCGCGAAGAGGCACAAGGCGCCGAAGGCTCCGGCGCCACCGAAGACGAGTAGCCCCAAAAACCAAGCCCTCGCGCAAAAGATTCCCGAGTTTTCCACAAACCCTCCCCCGGACAAGTAGCGCTTCACAAGTCGCTTTTTATCAATGGTTTAGAGAAAGCGGCTCTGTACGCAGAGGGGTTTTCAGGGGGTTTTCAAGAGGTTTTCCACAAGCCCTAAAGCTTTCCCACTAACCCGCCAAAAGAGCAGGGCTTTGTCCTGTTGTCCAGCTGGGGAAGAATGAGCTGCTCCATGCCAAGCGCACAGGCTCCTTTTGAGCCCGGAAGGCAAAAAATTAGCGTGCCGCTGCGAACTCCGGCCAGGGCCCTCGACTGAATGGTTGAAGCCCCAATCTCTTGCCAGGAAAGCCACCGGAATATTTCACCAAAACCTGGAAGCTCTTTATCCAATAGCGGCGCGACAGCCTCGGGGGTGACATCGCGACGTGTGACCCCGGTCCCCCCTGTAAGAATTATCACATTTCCCCCGTTACCGCTCGACTCGTCCACAACGGCAGCGGCTATTAAATCCCTGTCGTCTGTTACCACCCGCCTCTCGACCACCTCGTGTCCAGCAGCCTCCGCCATTCCCTCGATTAAGGCCCCCGATTCGTCGGTATCCAGAGTTCTGGTGTCAGAGACAACCAAAACAGAGACCTTCAAGGGCAAAAAATCGGGGGTCATTTTTTGAGGAAACCGCGTACGTTCTTAAAGTGTGACTTGGCAACCTCGCCAACGCAATTCGGCCCATGTAGCTCAAGAAACTCCCTCATCGCAGGGGGAACCGGTGAACCACTACCAAGGGGAAAATCAACCGCCCATTCGCGAGAAAGATCTTCGATGTTCTCCAAGAAGGCCGCTCGCGCCAAAACCGAAGCCGCCGCTACGCTCGCGTGAGCCTCAGCCCTTGGGATCTCCACAACTCTCGCTTCTGGCAACTCATCCCGGAGACGCCTCGTAACAGGAAGGTTAGCCCCAAAGCGGTCCACTACAACGCGATTGCCTGTCAATTTTGGAAAGAGTGCAATGGCAATGTTGCCGTGGAGCTCAGTCAAGAGACTGTTGACGTTCCCGCCAACCCCTGCATGCTTCGCGTTGTACTCAACCGGACCTAGGGCGAAAACTTTGTGCTCAAAGTGATCCTTTATCCAAGGGGCAAGAATCTTAATTCGTCGATCTCCAATGGACTTGGAGTCCGCAACGCCGGCCTTCACCAAGTCGACTTCCGCGCCCTCCGGAACCAAAACGCCCGCCACCGCCATGCCTCCAAAGGTGTCCCCCTTCCCCGCCTCATCCGTTCCGATGGCCGCCCCGTCTAATGGCCGAGGGGCTTCAGCCCCCAAATCAGTCGCCAAAAAGCGCTCGCAAAAATCGGCCGACCCCTTCCCCTGCACAACGAGCTTGCCACTTTCGTAAAAACTTACAACAACGCCAGGCCCCCTAGCCTGGAACCTGGCATGCGCTAAATCACCAAACTCAAAGCCTTCAGCTCGAAGTCTTTCCTCTAGCTCCTGGCCAGATTTTTCGTCGAGCCTAATAACCCTACTCATCAACCCCACCCCCTCGAAGCACCGCCTCCGCATTCTCGTGAGCTTTTTGCAATACCTCTCGGAGCCGAACTGCTTGGGCTTGACGAGCTTCGGCACCCCTAACGCCATGCTTTGGAATCTCTAAAGGCTCTGAATAAAAAACAATCACGCGAGCAAAAGGCTTGGGGAGGACCATGCGATCCCAAGATTTGGCGCGCCAGGCTCGGCTGGCTGCAAATCCCATAGCCACAACCCCCCGGCCCGTAACCCCCGCCAAATAAACCGCCCCAGCAGCAACCTCGTGCCGCGGACCTTTGGGGCCATCTGGGGTAATAACGGGATTCCAATCAGGCGGTATCCGCAACATTTCTCGTATCGCGGTAGATCCACCCTCCTTCGGGGATCCACGGGCCGCTCGAAACCCGAACCTCTTGGCAACCCTCGAAACGAGTTCCCCATCATGGTGACGACTAATCATCACATTAAATCGGCAGCCGTCATGACCGGTAACGGCCAAGGGAATGCTTTCGTGCCAAAGGGCAAAGATTGGTCTGTCCCCGTTAGGGTTGAGCGACACCCTCCTCTCGGGGAAAACGCGCTCGAGTCGCCAAGACCAGCGCAACAGCCGCAGAAGGTGCGGGGCAATGTGCGCACCTAGCCACCAACCGACCGCGCGGCGAATTCGTTTTTTAAGAGGTAGTCCGGTGTTTGGCAAAATTTAGCGGCCCTCATCCTCTTCCCGCTGAATCCAGGCGTCGAGAGCATCTCCTAATTCTTCTTCCGCCATCTCAGACTCTTTCCCTCTTTCCGGGGAAATTTCAGCGGCCCAAGCCTTTTCAAATCGCTTGCGCTTCTTGGCCCGCAACCAAAAAAGAAGCGGGGAGCACAAGCCCAAAACAAGAAAAATGAATGTTAGGAATCCTGGCCCAGCCTCGCCCGCAAGGGATGGTATTGAGGCAAGGTCAGCCCTCAGGGCCTGTTCGTGTGTCACCACGCTAAGGCCAGTTAAGGCCAGCAGGGCCTGGTCAAGGGTGTCTCCCCCGGCAATCCTCGATAAAATTTTTGCGACGACATCTTCGCCATAAATCCGCACAAGTCTTTCGACCATGGCGTAGCCAAGAGAGTAGCCCTCGGCCGCGTGATCAGCCTCTCGGCCAAAACCATCTCGAAAATCAGACAACGGGGACAGCCCCCCTGTAAACGAGCGCCAAGGCAGGGAAACCCCAAGGCCACCCAAATAAACATCTCCAGCAAATTGCTCGGCGCATCCCTCCCGAAACCATGCCGGTAACCTCCGGTGGACCTCCTCCCCCAGCGCGCCCATCACAAGATGGACAACTTCGTGGCGCAACGTAACGCGCAGCCTGTTGATTCCGCCGGCAACCTCCGTTGCAAGCCAAATCTCATCGGCTCCCACCCGCGTTACGGCGGCAGCCCAAGTTGGGGCCTCGTTACCCAAAGCCTTGGCAAGATTTTCCCTACTGGCAACTAAATGTATTCGACATTTAGTGGGAAGAGGGAGACCCAGCCACAAACAAGCCTCATCTAAAAAGTT
>DNPI01000129.1 GCA_003501525.1 Planctomycetota bacterium | reverse complement strand
TGCAGTCGGCGTTGCACACGCGGGCACAAAGAGGCCGAGGACTAAAGCTTTGACAAGCTTGGAGTTAATCTCCATCCCATAAGCCTAACGCACGGCATTCATGTTTTTCCAGGGGGGAGATTAGGATGTAGCGATGGTGGGTAAGTTTTTAGTGCTTGAGGGCGTGGACGGTTGCGGGAAAAGTACGCAAGCGGCGAGGCTGGTGAAGGGCATCGAAGCTTCAGGCAATAGCGTTCTCCATGTGCGGGAGCCCGGTTCAACTCCACTAGGCGAATCGCTCCGACGCATTATTTTAGACCCAAACCGGCCCGCCTGGAACCCGACGACTGAGGCGCTGCTTTTCTTTGCCTGTCGCAAAGAGCTGCTGCAGGGGGTTATTCAGCCTGCGCTGCTCGAGGGGAGGCATGTTGTATGTGAGCGCTTTACTCCGTCGACATTCGCGTACCAGGGGCAGACTTCCGAGTCGGCGAAGGCTGTCCTCCGTCTCGAGGAGACCGTGATCCCTCCGGACTGGCAACCTGACCGAGTACTCATTTTTGATATTCCAGCGGCAGAGGCTCTTGCCCGTGCCCAGAGCCGGGGAGTGGCGGATGGCATCGAGCAAAGAGGCTTGCAGTTTCTCGAAAAAGTGAGAGAGGGCTTCCTGGGCTATGCTGCTCTGCATCCGGAGCGATGCTCTGTGCTTTCTGTGAATGGTGACAGCGTGGAAGAGGTCGGAGATAAGGTTTTGAAATTGCTCGAAGGGTTTTGGGCATGAAAACGGCCGAAGAGCTGCAATTCATGACCGAGGTCGAAGATGGCAAGGCGGCAGAAGCTTATTTACTTCTCGGGCGATCTCACGCAATTCTTAGTCGCCTAGCAATGCGATTTTCTGCTACTTGGCTTCAATCCAGCAATCCCAGGGAAAACCCCGATTTCTTCTGCCTGGATCCCCCCGAGCTCGGTGTTGCGGGAATTCAAGTAGCGCACATTACGCCTCGAGGGTCTGACGGGCCATGCTTAGAACGCACACTTCTAAATAAGCCCACAAATGATTTGGGCCGCCGCGCGGTTGTCCTTGCCCAAGCCGAGCGAATGTCACCGGAGGCTCAGACCGCATTGCTTAAAACTCTGGAAGAACCACCCCTGGGGACGCTGATTTTTCTTACTTCATTGGGACTGGATTTGCTTTCGCCTGCAATCCGATCCCGTTGCCGTCTCGTTCGAGTTCCACCACGCGACTCCGCCGAGCTCAGGCGTGAGGCCGCCGCCTCCGGTATTGGGCAGGAGGAATGGGGAATACTGCAAGCGGCCTGCGGGGATAGTGAAACAGCTTTGAGCCTTTCGCCCTCCCAGAGGAAGATGCTCCTGGAGGCTTATCCAGAGTTCGTAGCGTGGCTTGCGGGGGAAACCAGTCCAGACTCTTTGATTCCAATCCCGGCGAGCCGCGACCGTGGGGCTTTACAGTCCAACCTCAAGCTGCTTTTTGCCGCATTCTTTTCCTGGTCTGTCGGACAATATTCGAATTCAAGCGATTCGAAGGTCTTCGCGTATGATCAGCTTTTAGAGTCTTTGCTCCGGGCGCAGGAGGACCTTGCCGGGGAGCTTAGTCCGCAAGTGGTGTGCGATGACTACCTTTTATGGGCTCGAGGTTTTCGCTTGCCAACCCCCTAAAAATCCGATTTTGGGGGTGGATTTTCGCAATCAATAGGGATTTCGGCCGATAGGAACTTGGGGAATGAATAGCCCGCTTAAAAATGGACGACCGCAGACTAAAAACCGTGATTCGGGAAGTGCGCCGAATGCATGGGAGGAAGTATGCAGAAGCGGCGTATTTTTTCGTCCTAGAGGCTTTGGATTACACCCTGTTCTTGCTTGGTAAAACAAAGGCGCAAGGGGACGAGCGCCACGTAGACGGGGGGGCGCTAATGGAGGGTGTTCGAAAGTACGCTCAAGAGGAGTTTGGCCCCTTGGCTCTGTATGCTTTTCACTCTTGGGGTATCCAAGAAACAGATGATTTTGGGGACATCGTCTTTCAAATGTGTGACATTGGGCTATTGAATAAGAGGCCCAGTGATTGCATGGAAGATTTTCATGCGATATTTGATTTCTCAGAGGTTTTCGCTGGGGTCGATGAGGGGTTGAGCGGGGCATGACCGGCGCCTCCCTGGGCGCAGGCTCCAAGCTTTTGCTGGCCCTTGCGTCGTTTGTCGTTCTAATTGCTGGACTTCAGGCGGCTGGCGAGGTCATTGTTCCTTTCTTGCTCGCTATCGTTCTAGCGGTAGCCTTGTTGCCGGTCCTGCGGCGCCTTCAAGGTGCTGGGGTGCCGCGCGCCATCGCCGTTTTGCTTCTTGTTTTGTCGGTTGCTTTGGCAATAGGCTTGGGAGCAGCGAGGTTGGCGTCCGCGGCGGGCAGCTTCTCTGAAGCTTTGCCAGATGTGCAGGCGCGAGTCGAGTCATCGCTAGAGAGCATGGGGATAGAGAGTCCGTCATTGCTTCTTCCTCCGGCACGCGCAGTTGAGTTTGCGGGGCGCTTGGCCCAGGAAACTCTCGGCATCGCGCAGCAGCTACTGCTTGTCGTTTTGGTTATGGCTTTCATTCTCCTGGAAGCGGGTGCTTTCAAGGCAAAGGCTCGTCTCGCTTTCGGGGAGAAAGCGGACGCTATTGATCGTTTTCAGGCTGGCGCTCGCAAGGTTCAGGCTTACCTAGGTTTAAAAACTGTTTTTAGCTGCTTGACTGGTTTTTTGGTCATTTGCCTAGCTTCCTTTTTCGGCCTGCCGCACCCGATTTTGTGGGGACTCTTGGCCTGTCTTTTAAATTTCGTTCCAGTTCTTGGCAGTCTTCTTGCCGCAGTGCCGCCAACACTTCTTGCTTTGGCTGAATTTGGCCCCGAAAAGGCTGCCTCGGTGGCGGTAGGTTTCGTAGTAATCAATTTCATTGTGGGGAATTGCTTGGAGCCACGCGCAATGGGGAAGGGCCTAGGCCTATCCCCTCTGGTCGTTCTTCTGTCTCTCTTGTTTTGGGGATGGATATGGGGCCCCGCTGGCATGCTTCTGTCGGTGCCAATGACGGTCTCTGTGAAATTAGTGCTGGAAAATTTTGAGGGTGGGCGCCGAATCGCTGTTTTTCTTGGTGGGGCAGTCGAGCCCCCGCCGCGCTAGCCTGAGGCGCATGCGAGAAGTTAAAGGCGGCGGCAGGATCGGACTCGAGTTTGAGGGAATGGCTCGCCTGGGGCGTATTCGCCATGTTTTTTCAACCCGCGACAGGGAGGGGGGCGGAAACCTTGCCTTGTCACGAGGTGATTTAGAGTCCGCGCTTGCGGAGAGGGCTTTTTGGTCCGACTGGATTGGAGTTTCTGAGCGCGCTTGGGTTGTCGGTGGAGCCGCCCATGGCAATCAAATTGCTGTAGTAGCCCAAGGCGATTGCGGCCTTGGGGCCACGGAGCCTGATACGGCAATACCGGGCACCGATGGCTTGTTGACTACTCAGGCGGACGTGCCCCTGTTCCTTCCCGTGGCGGACTGTGCCGCTGTACTTCTCTATGCTGGGGGCGAAAGTCCGGGGCTTGGCTTAGTGCATGCTGGCTGGAGAGGATTAGCCTCTAATGTTTTGGCAGCTGCCGTTGACGAGCTTTGCAGGCTAACTAATTGTTCACCACAGGAAATTTTCGCTGGAATATCCCCCTGTATCGGCCCGGCTAATTTTGAAGTGGGAGACGACGTGCGCTCCGCTGCTCCAGAGAACCGACAAATATTAATGGGGAGCGCATGGCACGTGGATCTGGCTGGGTGGGCCTTTGAGCAGCTTTCGGATTCGGGCCTGTCGTCTGAGCTTATTGAGTGCTCCGGCCTGGATACCGTAGAGCGCGAAGACCTCTTTTTTAGCCATAGGCGAGATGGAGAATCAGCAGGGCGTAATGGGCTGCTGGCCGTTCTTGCTTAAATAAATTAGCCCTCC
>DNPI01000022.1 GCA_003501525.1 Planctomycetota bacterium | reverse complement strand
ATGTCACCACCTTCTCCATAAATGCCCGCCAAATCCTCAAGCGTAATGCTCTCAATCGGATTACTTGTGTGCACATAAACAGCTAAAGCGTCAAATCCAACTACATGTTCCATGGGGTGGATACCGTTGGCCTCGGCAGCCTGGAGTTCCCTGTCTTTCATCTTCCGACTGGAGTTCGCGATGTCTACGGTGCCATTAATCATCGCCGAAATCCCTGTTCCTGATCCGCCGCCCGTGACCGCCACCACAATTTCTGAATTTACCTTTCCATATTCTTCCGCCCAAGCCTGAGCAACATTAACCAAAGTGTCGCTCCCTTTGTTTTGAATGTAATTACCTTTGTTGGCTCCACCACCACAAGAAAAAAGGGTGCCAGTTAAAACCAACGCCGCGGCTCCAATCAAGGTCTTTAAAGAATTCATACAAGAAGGTTAAGCCGAGCAAATGAAGGCTCCGTGAAGAACCCGAGAATGTCTGGTGACTCTGCCGGCTGCCCACACGAGCAGCTAAAGGGTCTTGCCCCCCTGAGGCGGCAATTCCACCTGGAAAGTTGTTCCCTCCCCCTCCGTGCTGTTGAAGCCTATGCGGCCCCTCATGCGGGAAACAAGGTGGTTCACAATGGATAGCCCAAGGCCGGTACCCGTACTTGCGCCACGGCTTTCAGACTTGTCCCCTTGGGATAAAGAATGCTGCGAAAAGGAACAACAATCCCCTCTAAAAAATCGCTCATATATTCGCGGGGCTATCTCTGAAGAAATTCCACTGCCCGTGTCTTTCACCCAAAAAGAGAGGGTCCCATCCTCGGCCAAACTTGTAGACACCTGCACAGAACCCTCTTCTGTATGCGTCAAGGCATTATCAATAAGGTTTGCCAAAACTGTTTCGAGGGCCGATGGGTCCGCCTCCAGCTCATCGACAGTCGACTCAAAGCCCAAAGCAGTCTTGGGGTTTTTGTCCGCCAAAGGAGAAAAGCGATCATTGAGCTGCTCAAAAAGGGCTGAAACGTTTATTGCCTCTGGTCGCAAAGCCCAGTCCGGGCTCTCTGCCCGTGCGAGGCTCAAGAGATCTTCCACCATCTGGCCAAGAGCGGCGGCTCTGCGCTGGGCCCTAGCCAGCAAATCGGCGGCATAATCGCCCTCGGCGCCCTCGAGGAGATCGAGTAAACCAGAAATTGCCGCGATAGGGGTTCGGAGCTCGTGCGAGGTATTGGCGACAAAATCTCGTCTTGTCGCATCAAGCGCCATGGTTTCCCCAATATCCCGGAGAATTATTATGCGCCGGCCAGATCGGGCCGGCAGCACAGAAGCCTCCACCACCTGGTCATTGGCGCCTGGAAGGACAACGGGTTTTAGTGTGAGCGACCCCGTAGGTGAATCAAGAAGTCGGCGCAAGGGATTCGGGAGGCCCTCTCCATCACGCCAGCCCAAAAGGCGACGCGCCGGGCCACTCATTAGCTGTGGGGCGCCATCAACCCCAATCACCAAAACACCCTCCTCGAGCTGTTCAGCCGCTTGCTTCAGGGCACTCCCTGGCTCGATTTTCGAGCGCTTTCGGTGGCCCCAAAAAACGACTGCCACGAAAGCAAGCGCCACTAAACAAACAAGGAATGGATGCAGAAACATTGGCTAATCGTAATCAGAAATCTTGTAGCCAACGCCACGTATTGTTTCGATCTTCTCCCCAATGGAGCCCAGCTTCTTCCGCAATGACTTGACATGTGTGTCAATGTTTCTTTCGTCTACCACTACTCCCGGATCCACGGAAGCATCCAGTAACTCCTGCCGCCTAAAGACCCTGCCGGGGACTCCAACAAATGTGTATAAAAGGCGGAATTCCATAGGGGTTAAAACAATGTTTTTGCCCCCAACTCTTGCCTCAAACCGTGCTGGGTCAATCACTAGGTCGCGAAAGGACCTTATTCTCTCCCCTTCCTCCGGCACATTTGTCGCGCGACGAAGAAGGGTCTTAACCCGGGCAACCAATTCACGCGGAGCAGCGGGCTTGCGAACATAATCATCCGCCCCCATTTCTAAACCAACCACCACATCCGTTTCCTCCGCACGAGCAGTAAGCATTAAAACAGGAATGGCCGCCGTGAGCGCGTTCTCTCTAATTTTTCGGCACACCTCCAGCCCATCCGGGCCAGGAATCATAAGGTCTAGGACGACAATGTCTGGCCCTTCCCGAAAGACAAGGGCTAAGGCTTGATCTCCGTCCCGAGCACTCAAAACCCTGAACCCCTCCCTCTGGAAGGTTGCGCATAGAACCTCAGACAAATCCGGGTCATCTTCTACGATCAGTATTTTTTTATTCATTCCTAGGGGAGCATTGTCCCAAGCCCTTAAAGGACTCGCTAGCCCATTTGGACGCTTCCGTATAAATCCTTCCTGCCCTCACGGTCTCTTCACCGGGGCAATCTACGATTCAGGTCAAGTTCGGTTTAAACACAAAAAACATGAATCTGATAACCCTCCTCCTTTTTTCCGCAATGCCCCTTGCTCAGGACCAAAAACCGGTAGAAAAATCCACTACTGTTTTTGGGCGACTACAAAGCGACTTCACCCTCGGCCACAAAGAGGGCGCAGGAGAAGGCGTTGAATTTCGGCGGGTTCGCATGGGCGTTAAGGGAGACCTCTCTGAGGGCAATTCCTACAAGGTAGAGGTGGACTTTGGGAGCGGTGAGGACGCCAGCGATGGAGACCAAGATGCAAAATTTGCTGACGCATACCTAAAGATGGAAGGTCTCTTGCCCGCGTCCGTGACGGTGGGACACTTTAAGGAACCAATGGGGCTGGATGAAATGACCTCCTCCCGGTTCATTACTTTCATGGAGCGGTCTATCACTAGTGGCTGGGCTCCCTTCCGAAACCATGGGATCATGCTCTCCAACTCAACCGATGCGATGACTTGGCAGTTCGGATACTTCTACGACTCAGATCCTTACGGGGCCGGCAATGACGAAAATGCAACCTCTCTCGCGGGAAGATTCGTGTACCGCCCAAGCTACGCCGCAAAAGGCAAAAACCTTGTTCACCTCGGCCTATCCTGGAACACTCGTGATGGGTCCAAGGAGATCAAGTTCTACCCAGGCAGCCATTTAACCGGCAGTGAGGCCCTGACTGTTGCAGACCCAACAACGATTGGCATCGAACTCGCCTGGACTGACGGCCCTCTTAGCATTATGGCCGAATCCTTGAGCGCCAAAGGGGATGTCTCTGGGAACACTGCCGCGGGGACGTCCATTCAGGCAAGCTGGTTTATGGGAGACCAGCACCGCGCCTACAAAACATCCTCAGGGGCCTTTGACCGCGTGAAGGGCGCCGATGCTGGCGCGTGGGAGGTTGCGGCCCGTCATGGTTCATGGGATTTTTCCGAGTTCGGGGGGGCCAGCGAGTCCTCTTTAGCAATAGGTCTTAATTGGTACATAGACAAATACACCCGCATCATGGTTGACACGACGCAAATCGAAAGAGAGGCCGGGGCCAGTGAATCGGTTGCCGCTGTTCGATTTGCCTATGACTTCTAAATAACTGCCTCCAGAATCGTAGAATCGAGGTTAATGCCAAGAATCAACCCCGATTTGCTTTCCATATTGCGCTGCCCTGTAAGTGGGGCGCCCCTAGTCCAGGAAGACGATTCGCTTGTTTCCACGGACGAAGAGACACGGCTGGCATATCCAATATTAGACGGGAAAATACCCGTTCTCCTGCGCGAAGAGGGGGAAGCGCTCAACCTCGAAACCTGGAAAGCACTGATGAAGCGCCACATAAACAAATGACAGAAACGATTTTTTCAAAAATCCTTAGCGGAGAAACACCGGCGGACATCCTTTTTGAAGACGAGCTCGCCATTGCTTTTCGCGACATAACCCCCCAGGCGCCATCCCATGTTCTTGTAATACCCAGAAGCCCTATTCAAAGCATCAAACACGCTGGCGAAGAAGATTGTGCGCTTCTCGGCCACTGCCTTCGCGTTTGCGCCAAAGTCGCTGAGCAAGAGGGGATAGCGGAAGATGGCTATAGGGTGGTCACCAACATAGGGGACCACGGTGGGCAAACAATCTTTCACCTTCATTTCCACGTTCTCGGTGGCCGGAAAATGACATGGCCCCCCGGCTGAAATCGCCATGAATCAACCCTCTAACTTTTCCCAAACCCTCCAGGATCTTGAAGCCGCTCGAGGGGGAGATTCTTCTGCCGCTGAAGAGCTTTGGGATCGTTATTGGGAAAAACTAGTCCCCGCAGTCCACATTCGCCTCGAGCCTGAGATGCGTAACAAGATTCAAACGGTTGATGTGGTTCAAAGCGTCTTCCTTGAAGCCGTCCAAGAGGCAGAGGGCCGAACCTTTTCGACAGAAGGCGAGTTTCGGCACTGGCTTAATAAAATTGTTGGGGAAAAAATCATCCGCCACAAGGAAAAGGCAAAAGAAGTGGTGGGGGAATTGTCTGGAACCATACTTGAAGAATTCAGCGAGCTCGACAGTATGGAGAAAGCACTTGGTCAGCTAGCCAGTCAAGAAAGAGACGTTATTGTCATGCACTATTTCGAGGGCTTAGGTGATTTTGAAATCGGAAAAAAACTCGGCGTAAGCGAAGAAACTGCTCAAAAAAGAATTCAAGAAGCGGTAAGCGCTCTTGCTCGGGAAATGGATTCTTAGCCTTTGCGCCGAACCGGGCCAATCCAGGATTGGTCCAAAAACGTGCTAGCCCCTCTCGCTGTCCGGCAGAAACAGGCCAAGACTGGCGGAAAAGCCGTGGATATAGGGGCGCCCACACACCGGGCCAATTTCTCCAGCTGCAAACATCCCCGCAACGGGGGTTTGGGGGAAAAATTCTTCAACAATTTCAACATCATGGTCCGCCTTTCCAAAAAGGGGAATTCCCCTCCCGGAGCAAGAAAAAAGAAGAGCGCCGAGGGGGGTGGGTTGGAAGCCGCTTTCCAGGGAAAGTAAATCGTCTAAGTCTTGGTGAGCTGTGTCAGCATCTCTTGTGTGAAACTGCATCATCGCCCCCTCCTCTACAAAGTCTGCAACCGAAACGGTTCCCCTTGAAGAGTCAACTCCCATAACACCACGAACCAAAAACCCCCCCGGGCTCCCTTCGCTCAGGCCTTTTTCCGCCTGAATCCCCACATGAGGAGCGCTCGCAAAGCTCCTCCGATCCGAGGCCTCAAGAGAGCGAACCACCTCCGACAATCCCTGGTATGCCGGTTGCCCCCCGAGCTCGTAAATGATGTTCTTTTCACTCCTCGTCACCACAAAGGGCGGCCCAATTGCCCGGCAACCCTGCGAAAGGATTGGGGCCATCTTTACGCCACCTTGAACAACAAAACCTGCGGCCCCAGAAGAGTGTCGCCTGCTCCCTTCAAAGAAAACGTTTCCCCCTGATCTATCCGCACCGCTAGCAAGACCGCCGACAATAGGTGGATAGCGGCCCACTTGTCGCAATGAAGAGAAAAATGGGTCGAGGGGGAATGTAAAAGGGTCAGCAAGAAGTACCACCCCGGCCTCAGGCCCCACATCCGGCCAACCCCGCACAAATCCACCGCCCTCATCGAGCTCCAGATGAAAATCTTGAACTCGAGACCCGGGAAACTTGGCTGCCCAGATTGAAATCCCTGGCCCACCCTGGATTTCATGCCCCGCCCCAATAACCCCAGCAGCTGTACACCCCGAAATGGCTTCAGCCTGTAGCTCACCGCCCAGCGCCATTTGAAAAGCTTCGTGTTTGTCGCGATGGTGTGGAGAAAGAAAAACAAGGGCTATGTCCGGGTGCGCCCCAATTTCACCTATTAACTGCCCAACTAAATCATCAAGAGCCTTCTCTGTATTTGGCTCTGCACTGGCCACCGCGGCAACCTGATCTTGACCGGGAATCTTCATGGCATCTAACGAGAATTATCTCGCTTTGTGGAAGTATGGCCCCTCCGGGGGGAGCTCGCCATTAATCCCCCTGAGAAGGGATAAATCCCTCAAATCCGCTAGAGGGGTCAAACTCATCTGGGGCATCTGGGTCAAAAAACCCCAGCTCCCGAATTGTTGCTGCCTCTAGGCGGTACAGATCGTTAACCAGCCCATCTTCAATCTCCCAAACAACAGAAAGGGTTCCCCCTATCTCCAGGGTGTTGTAGGTGTAATCCAAGCCCTCTTCCCCCGGGACCTCGACTAAAACTATTTCATTCATTCGCGGGGGCGCCCCAAAGCAGCAGCCCCAAAGGCTTCTAACCATGTGAAACTTTCGAATATGTTCAAAATCAACATCCGGAAGCATGAACCCCCGAATAGAAACAAAACGTCCGTCTAATGCAAGAACATGCGGAGGAAAGGGCTGGGAAAGCGTTTCGTCCAACTCCCAGGCCCCGAGGAAATCCATATCCAAGGGGATGGGGTCTTCCTCCGTGCCCTCATGGGCAAGGGCAGCCTGAATGCGGCTTTCGTAATCTCCGGCATCAACCTCAGAGATTAAATTATCTGTACGAACATCGAACGTCGGGGAAGGGACAACCTCCTTCGGCGGAAATAAGGCCACCAAATAAATTGCAGCAACGGCAAGTAGCCCAAAAAATATTTTCTTCTTGTTCATGCAACTTCCTCCAGCTTATCTGCCGCTTGAGAGCGATAAGCCCGCCACGCTGGGATTAGGCCTGCGACCGAACCAACAACAGCAACGCCCAGGACAAGACTCACCTCCTGAGCGCCAAAGGAAGGCGAAACCATTATCCCGGTTCGGTCTTGGAGCACCCCCGCGCCCACAGCTAACCCTCCTTCAGCGAGAGCAACGCCCAGCATTCCTCCGAAGCCAGCAATTAACGCCGCTTCTCCGCTGACCAACCTTAAAATCGTCGCCCGACTAGCACCCAGCGCTCGGAGAAGAGCGAATTCCCTCGAACGCGAAGACATCGTGTTGGAAAGGGCCACGGCCACACCAGCAATGGCAACAACAAGAACAAGAAGGGCAACGGCCCAAAGCGCCCTATCTAACCCGCCCACTAAGACGAAAAGTCTCTGTATTTCATCCGCCGGGCGAACCACCTGCGCATCCAAGCGCGAATTCCATGAAGAAAATATTTGAAGGGAATAATACCCAGGCTTTGCTCCTACCAAAATTGCACTGAGCCCGCGAGGATCCCTTGCTCCACCCTCCCTATCTGAGTCGGAGGCATGCCCCTCCATCGCGTAATAAGCGCCCGCTGGTACAAAAATTACTCGATCCAAGGGCGTCCCCGTGGAGCGGAGAATGCCAACAACTTTTGTTTCTGCATCCTCATGCGTTTTTCCTGTATCCGCCACACCGTGAGCCGGATAAAAACTGTCCCCCACGACCAACCCAGTTGCCTTGGCCGCTTCAGAGCCAAGGACTGCGCGGAAGAGGCTCCCATGGGAAGCATGGTCGTGGTCGTGACCATCTCTTGTTAAGTCAGCATGGGCATGAATCAAATCCGAGTCAGAAAACGAAAAGGCCTCTCCCTGAGAAAAGGAAAGGCCCGGCCCAAGACCAATGTCTACCCTAGAAAAAAGAGTGTCCGTGGTCCCAACCACGCGGTGGCCGCGATAGGAGTCCCCGAGGGCCAGAGGCGCGGCCCATTGAACGCCTGCGGTCGACTGTATTTCCGGAAAACACCGGAAGGGAACATTGCCAGGACTTCGCCCCATGTAGTAAAGAGAGCTCAGGGTTAGCTCTAGCGGCGACCCCTTTGCGCCAATCAAAAGATTGCAAACGCCTGCGGTGCGCTGAAACCCAGCCTCTCCCGCACGCCGGACCTCCCACACACAAAGAAAAAGGGCAACCCCTAGGGCCACCGAAAGGGCCGTTAAAAATCCAGCAATTGGCCGGCGGCGAATGTTTCGAGTAATTAATCGGCCAACTTTCATCTCAAGTCATCCATAGAAACAGAACTATCCATTGCGTCCGCAACCCCGGGGTCGTGAGTGGCGCAAACCACAGAAACCCCTTCATCGCGAGAACAGCTCAGGATGACCTCTAGGGCCTGGAGAGCTCGGGCCGGATCGAGACTCCCCGTCGGCTCATCAGCAAGGAGAACCGCGGGACTATTAATAAGCGCACGGGCAAGCGCGACTCGAGATTTCTGTCCCACCGAAAGCTCTGAAGGCTGGTAGTTCAGGCGGTCTCCCAGGCCAAGTGAGCACAACAGCCTCTCTGCTCGATTAGGATCAGGGGAACGGCCAGCAAATGTAGCGCCCAGCTGAACGTTTTCTTTGGCCGAAAAACCCTCAAGCAAATGGTGGCTTTGAAACAGAAACCCTATATGGCAAGCCCTGTGTCGATCTCTTTCGGCCTCGCTTAGCCGGACAAGATCTTTTCCGGCAACTTCGGCCACACCGGAATCCGCAACCCGCAATCCCCCTAAAACATTTAATAGCGTGGTTTTACCCGAACCGCTCTCGCCCAAGAGGGCAACGCTCTCACCTTTTGCCACAGCCCAATCTTCGATGTCAAGAATTGGCAGCCCCCCTGAAGACGGGGAAAAGGTTAGGCGTAGGTTCTTAAGGAGAATCATCGGAAAAGGCTCAGATAGAATACGCGACCCTGTAGAAATATCCCTTCTACAAAAACCACAATGAGCGAATTTAAAATCCGGAAATATGCCGTTGTCGGCGCAGGCAATATGGGCTCGGGAATTGCTCAAAAAATTGCCTCTGAAGGTCACAGGGTAACCCTTCTTGATGTTTCCCCTGAACAGGTCGAAAAGGGGCTTGCCGGCATTGCCGCCACTCTCGAGGCTGGCGTTGAAAGACGAATTTTTCGTCCGGGGCAGCCTGGTGAAATTATTCAGCGGATAACGGGGACCACCAGCTATGCGGACGTCGCGGACGCGGATTTGGTAATCGAAGCCGTCTTTGAAGATTTAGAGGTCAAGAAACGCGTTTTCTCCTCGCTGGGCGAGGCTTGCCGACCAGGTGCCATTTTGGCCACAAACACTTCCTCGTTTTGCGTTGGCGAACTTGTAGAAAGTTGTCCAAATCCAGAACGGATCCTCGGCTTGCATTATTTCTACCCCCCCGCCATGAACCGATTGGTCGAGGTGGTTGGACACAAGGGAACTAGCAATGTGGCACTTGAAGCCGCTTGGACGGCGCAAGAAGCTATTGGCAAAACTCCTATTCGGTCAGCCGATACACCGGGGTTCGTTGTAAATCGATATTTCGTCCCGTGGCTCAACGAAGCCGTGCGGATGCTCGAAGACGGGATAGCCGATATACCCTCGATAGATGCCGCTGCCCGGAAGTTTTTTGGAATCGGGATGGGGCCCTTTCACTTAATGAACGTGACCGGGGTTCCAATTGCTTTTCACGCCGCTAAGTCTCTCGGCGAATCCCTTCACCCCTTCTATTCCCCCGCAGAAACCCTTCGAAAACAGGTGGAAGAGGTTGGGGAGCCATGGACCCTTGAGGGAGACCCAGACCCCGCAACCTTTGAAAACGTTTTTGCCCGCCTCTTGGGCGTTGTCTCTCATGTAGCCACAGAGCTCGTGGGGGAAGAGGTTGCCACTGTCGAAGACTGCGACATCGGCGCACGAGTGGGCTTGCGGTGGACCAAAGGCCCCTTTCAGCTGATCAACGACGTCGGACTGAGCGCGGCGCGAGATGCTGCGGAAATATCCGTTGGCCCTCACGGCCTCGACCTCCCTCCCCTCCTGCGAGATTCTGCTCCAAAAGGAATTCCTATACGCCTAGTCTCCCAGACTATGCGGGGAAACCTCGCGTCCGTAAAAATCGAGAGACCCGATGCAATGAACGCTCTCAACCCGGAGGTCGCCAGCCAGCTTGTTTCGGCGGTGGCCGATGCCCGAGCGACTGAGCGACCCATTGCTATAAGCGGTAGCGGTAAGACCTTTATTGCGGGCGCAGACATTAAATTCTTTGTTGACCACCTGCGCTCTAATTCTTTTCCCGAAATTCAGGCTTTTACTCAGCACGGACATGAGTTGCTCGACTCACTCTCTGGCCAAGAAGAAGCGGTTGTTGCTCGTGTTCACGGCCTCTCCTTGGGCGGAGGCTCAGAGCTAGCATTGGCTTGCGATTGGATTGCTGCCTCCCCCAAAGCCAGCTTTGGGTTTCCCGAAACTGGAATTGGCATTTACCCCGGCCTCGGTGGCACCCAAAGACTTCCCCGAAGGGTGGGCTTGCCCCTCGCCAAGTGGCTTATTTTCACAGGTCAATCAGTTGGAGCCTCTTTGGCCCTAGAAATGGGCCTTTGTGATGAGGTCGCGGATTTCGAAAACCTGGACTCCGCTTGCGCAAGCCTTGCAGAAAGGGGCAGCCTGGAGCATCGGATAGCACCGCAATCCCCAAACTCTGAAGCTTTTGCTTCTCTTTGGGAATTCTTCGAACAAAACTCGGTAGAAAAAATTCTTTCCGGAGAGGCCGACACAATGGGCGGTGATAAGCGAGAAAAGGCGGCAAAGAAAATGCGGCAGAAATCGGCAAACGCGCTTTTTCAAGCAGAGCGATTACTCAACGAAGGCGAGGCTTTATCCCTAGGGAAGGCCTTGGCACTTGAGCTACGTGACCTAGAAGAGGTCTTTTCCCATCCCGATGCCCTGGAGGGTCTCGCCGCACTAATCGAGGGCCGAAGGCCTCATTTCCAAGAACCCGCAACTGCGCCATAAACGACCTTGGCCGCATTCCTGGCTCCACTTATTTGCCTCCCCTTGCTCCTGCCTCAAGGGGTATCCCCCAAAGCCCCAAACCTGGATGCCGAAGCGTGGCTCAACACAGAAACACCCTTAGCCAGCTGGAAGGAGGACCTTCGTGGACAGGTTGTCCTGCTCGATTTCTGGACCTATTGCTGTATCAACTGCATCCATGTCCTGCCGGACCTCACCTGGCTCGAGCACCGCTTTGCAGGATACCCCGTGGCTTTTGTCGGGGTTCATTCAGCCAAGTTTGACAATGAGAAGGTGTCTGAGAATATAAGACAGGCAGTCCTTCGCTACGAGATCGTCCATCCGGTTGTCAACGATGACGAGATGAAAATGTGGAGGAGCATCGGTGTGCGTAGCTGGCCGAGCATTGCGATTGTCGGGCCGCGAGGCAACCTGCTGCTGCTGGTTGCCGGTGAGGGCCAGCGAGATGTGATCGAGGCGGCGATCTCTGCAACCCTTGACTTTTACCCGGCTGAATCTTTCAGGCATGATCCCCTTCCTGTCGATCTTGAGAGCCGGAAGAACCCGGTTAATTCGCCACTGCGTTTTCCCGGCAAGCTGGCCATCGACGCCCCGGGCAAGCGCCTCTTCATCAGCGACTCCAACAACCATCGAATCGTGGTGAC
>DNPI01000234.1:4663-12926 GCA_003501525.1 Planctomycetota bacterium | reverse complement strand
GGTCTCTCCGGCGGCGTTTCCGTTTTCACCCATTGAGTAGTGAGGCAGGATTTTGCTCGGGAGAATCGTGGACATCCACGTTTTTCCTTCTTTTTCAAAGATTGCAACTCGGCAGGGCATTGCAGCGCTAATTTCGAGGTCATCGCTTAGTACCCCATTCGCATACTCCGGATGACAAATCTCAACAATCCGGACAGGGACAGGGAAGTGAATACCGCGTGCCGCCATTCGCGCAGCGAGGTCGTGCGTTGCCAAATGCCCCCAGTTGGCTTCTGCTGCGGCAGCTTCCAGAGCTGCGGCGGTATCGTCCACGCTTAGTTCGGATTCGAAAATGGAGGAAGAGGAGGTCATTGTGGGGAGTGATTTTTAGTTGGTTATGTGTGCCTATGAGCCTTGTCGCAGTGAGTTCAATGCCGACCCAGCCTTCCACCAGGAAATTTGCTCTCTGTTCAGGGTGTGCGAGAGCATGCAGCGGGTTTCTGTTCCGTTGGTGTGCTGTAATCTTAAAGCGACGGGACTGCCGGGCTCGAGGGTGCCGAGTCCTTCGATGGACAAGGCGTCATCTTCACAGACTTTTTCCCAGTCAGCAGGGTCGGCGAACGTGAAAGGCAGGACACCTTGTTTTTTTAGGTTGGTTTCGTGGATGCGCGCGAAGCTGCGAACTACAACGGCGGCGCACCCAAGAAAGCGCGGGCTCATTGCGGCGTGCTCGCGACTGCTGCCCTCCCCATAGTTTTCGTCTCCAACCACAATCCAAGGCTGCCCGGAGGCCTTTAGCGCACGAGCGACGACAGGGACGGGAGCCGCCTCTTTTGTAAGGGGATTGAGGGTGACTCCGCTTGCACCGGTGAAGGCGTTAAGAGCCCCAGTAAGCATATTGTCAGAGATGCGATCAAGGTGGCCGCGAAATCTCAGCCACGGGCCTGCCGGAGAAATCTGATCCGTGGTGGTTTTCCCTTGTGTCTTTATTAGCAGGGCCAGGTCTTCGTATGCCTCCAGCGGCAGAGGTTCGAAAGGCTGCAGGAGTTGCAGCCTCTCTGATTCTGGGCTTACGGAGATGCCTCTGTCGCGGTTCCCTGTGGATGGTGCTTGGTAGCCTGCGGCGCTGCGAACAAATCCGTCAGGTGGAATATCTGGAGCTGGGGCTGGCGGCCGCAAACGCCAGCTTTCACCGCCGCCACCCTCGATGGGGTCCTCGATGGGGTTAAAAGAGAGTCGTCCCCCAAGGGCCAAGGCCATTACAAGCTCGGGACTACCAATGAAGCCGAGGGTTTCCGTGTTGGCGTCATTTCTTCCTTTAAAATTTCGATTAAAAGAGGTGACAATGCTATTGCGTTCTCCTTCCTCGATGTCTTCCCGTTGCCATTGGCCGATACAGGGACCGCAGGCGTTGGCGAGCACGGTTGCGCCAATTGACTCGAGGGTTTCCATTTGCCCATCGCGGCGGATGGTTTCGAAGATTTGCTCTGACCCTGGACTTATCATCAGAGGTGAGGCTAGGGGAGCCCCGTGATCTTTTGCCTGCAGAGCAATGTCCACTGCTCGGCCAATGTCCTCGTAGGAGGAATTGGTACAGGATCCAATCAGCGCGTAGCGGATAGTGTCCGGATAGGATTCATTTTTTACAGCATCTGCGACTTCGCTGATAGGCCGGGCGAGATCGGGCGTGTGGGGTCCGACTAGGTGGGGTTCAAGCGAGGTTAAATCGATTTCTACAACCTCGTCGTACGGAGCATTATTGTCGCTTGTTAGTAAATCCGAATTTTCTTCGGCGAGTTGTGCGATATCGGCCCTCCCGGTGGCAGAGAGGTAATCTGCCATTCTTGTGTCCCAGGGGAATATAGAGCAGGTGGCTCCTAGCTCGGCTCCCATATTGCAAATAGTGGCTTTCCCTGTGCAGCTAATGGAAGAGGTCCCTTCGCCGAAATACTCAACGATTCTGTTTGTGCCACCCTTGACTGAGAGAATCCCAAGCAGCTTCAGGATGACATCTTTGGGCGCGGCCCAGCCCTTTAGGGATCCGGTTAGCTTTACTCCGAGTATGCGGGGCTGGAGGACTTCCCAGGCAAGGCCAGCCATTACGTCCGCGGCGTCGGCCCCTCCCACCCCTATTGCAGCCATTCCCAGCCCTCCGCCATTAGGTGTGTGGGAGTCAGTCCCTAGCATCAGTCCGCCCGGGAAAGCGTAATTTTCGAGCACGGTTTGGTGGATAATTCCCGCCCCCGGCTTCCAGAAGCCGAGGCCGTATCGGCTGGAAACATTCGAGAGAAAGTCATAGACCTCTTTGTTCTCCTCGCCAGCGATTTCTAAGTCTTCAGTGGCGCCGGCCCGGGCTCGCACCAAGTGGTCGCAGTGAACGGTTGTTGGCACTGCTGATTCTTCCCGCCCCGTCATCATGAATTGGAGTAATGCCATTTGCGCGGTCGCATCTTGCAATGCGACGCGGTCGGGGCGGAGCTGGAGATAAGCTTCTCCGGCTTTTAGTTCCTGCTCAACAGGGTTGTCTAAATGCCCGAACAGGTTTTTTTCGGCCAAGGTGAGCGGTCTCGCCTCGCGATTTTGGATGATGTCTAATGCTTCGCGACTTCGCGCATAAACTGCAGCGACTTGACTGGGAGTGCTCTCGATGGAGGGCATTGAGGAATTGTAATGAACTGCTGCGAGCGAGAGCGGTTCAGCTTTGCTTTCTGCGCAAAGGCCAAATGCCTGGGGCAGCGGGCTCGTTAAGCCATTCCCTAAGAACGGCTTCGGTTGTAGCCAGCCTCCTGTAATGCGCGCCGGTCAGCATTTGTGAAATTGCTTGTTGGCTTACTCCCATCTGGATTGCGACATCGACCTGCCTTTTTAGTTCCCGGTATTGGCGGACCGCTTTGGTTCGGGTTGGGGTCCATTCCTTGATAATCGTTGAATGTAAATTGGCCACTTCTTGAGCGAGTAGCGTTTCAGATTTTGACCTCCCTTGCAGCTGAAAAATGAAACTGTTTCCCTTGCCAACCAGCTTTAATCCCCGGATAGCTTGATTTCGTATCCGGGACACCTCTTCCGGGCCGCTCGAGACGATTGAAAAAGCGAGCGGGCTGGGCCACATTGCCTCCTGAATGGCTACGGCCAGATCAAAGGACTTTGATGTGTCCGTGAGCACGAACGTTGCTATGCCTGGCTCCTCAACGGTTATTTGGTCGGCAAGAGAGGTTTTAAATTTTTCGCCGATAGCCTTCAGATTGTCGCCCCAAAAATCTTCTCCATTGCCGACTTGGTTGGTTTTTAGTGCCGCTGCGAGACCTGATTGAGGGGAAGCTGTCATGTTTCGAGCGGAGCATGGTAGGCCAAGTAAATGAAGGCCCCGTGAAGAACCCGCGAATGGCTAGAGGCAACTTAGTGTGTGATGTAAATTGTGCCCGTTTACTGCCGCAGGGGCTTGTTCCCTTCCCCCTTAGCCAGCAGGGCGTTATTGGTTTTTTTGGGGGGTAGTTATTCTGGGGCTATGAGAGTGCCATTATTGTTGGCTTGCACTTTGTTGTCCCTTAGCTCTTGTTGCGCAGAATCGCCACAGGCTTCTTCATCTGCAGCGGTGGTGACGATTTGTTGCGGAGGGCTCTGTGGGGTCCCTGAGGGTTATTGTTGTTGCGAAAGTCGTTGCGGTGGACAATGCGATGAAGGGCTAGCTATTTGGCGGGGCGAGGGACCGCCTTAAGGCCTCCAGAAAGGAAAAGGTTGTTTTAAGGCGCAGAGACTTTGCAACGGTTTCCTTGTCCAGAAGGCCAGCTGTTGCCATTGCCTTGGCGGACTGCTTAAGGCGCCCTAGGGCTTGGTTCTGATTGGCGCCGCCCGCCTCCATTCTTGTTTTGTACCTTGCGAGCCAAGCGGCAACCTCAGTTGTTGTGCGCAGTTTCAATGCCCGCTTTTGGAGCAGGGCAAGCCGGTCAGAAAAAATCCACGGGTTTTCCAGGGCCCCTCGTGCCACCATGACTCCAGCGCATCCGGTTTCGTTAAACATTTTTTCTATGTCTACGGCAGTGTGTGCGCTGCCATTGCCAATGACTGGAATGGAAACGGCCGCAACGGCGCGTTCAATCCGTGCCCAAGAAGAAGGGTCTGTGTATCGGTCAGTTTTAAGACGCGCGTGAATGGCTAGTGCTGAGGCTCCCGATTGCTCAATGCGCTTGGCGATATCTTCTATGCCAGCGTCGTCTTCAATCCCAGAACGAATTTTGGCAGTTACCGGGACAGGGCAGATATTGGCCACATACTTGACAACCTTCTCCAACAATGGCGGGTCTGCCAATAAAGCAGAACCAGCGCAGTGTTGGAATACGCGAGGTGCAGGGCACCCAAAATTGAGGTCGACAAATTTTGCGCCGATTTCAGCCGCTCGGTTTGCAGTTTCGGCAATCGCCTCTGGCTGGTTTCCCATTAATTGAATCCCCACTGCAGCATCGTTGCGGACGGGGCCCAAGGCTAGCTCAAGGAAACTCGCGGGCATGGGGTGATCTGTGACGCGGCAGAATTCCGTGCATGCGGCACCAACCCCCCCAGGATTAGTTGAAATAATTAACCCACGAAAAGAGATATCCGTTACACCTTCCATTGGCGCGAGCCAAATTGGCGGATCGATTGTCAAATCTGATCCAAGTGACACGGGTGGCCGAAGGGGATTCGACATCTTTAGATTTACTTGGGGTCGAAATAGGGAGCGACTGCTTTAGGCTCGCTATCCTGAATATATGAGTGATAACCCATTTGCTGGTCGAACGGCTGTTATTACGGGCGCAAGTAGAGGGATAGGCGCAGGCCTAGTGAGATGTTTCCGGGAGGCCGGGGTCCGGGTCGCTGGATGCTCAAGAACCTTACCCGAAGGCTGTGATATCGCTCAGGAGGTTGACGTTGTAAGTGAATCCGCTGTCACAGGTTTTTGCGAAGAAGTAACGAGCGCCTGGGGCGCCATCGACCTGTGGATTAACAATGCGGGAATCCTTGAACCGGTTTCCCCCTTGCGAGAAGTGTCGCCGAAAGATTTTATGAGCCATTTAGAGGTTAATGTTTTGGGCGTTTTCAATGGCACGAGGGCTTATATCCATCACCTTCGCGGACGCGAGGGTGGGGGGGTTTTAATGAACATTTCTTCCGGAGCGGCCTGGCAGGGATATGCGGGGTGGAGTGCTTACTGTGCTGGCAAAGCGGCGGTTGATAGGTTGACAGAATCTGTGCAGCTGGAAGAGTTGACTTCAGGGCTTCGCGCCTACGCAATAGCCCCCGGGGTAGTGGATACCCACATGCAAGAAGTGATTCGGGCGTGTTCACCAGAACAGTTTCCAATGGTCGATAAGTTCCTCGAAATGAAAGAAAGGGACACCTTCAACAGCCCTGAGTTTGTTGCTCGCCATCTTCTCGGCTATGCCTTTGACCCTGACAAGAGGCCCGACGATACGCTGGTGCGTGTTCCCGCTGAGCGGGAATCCTGACGACCGTTTTTTACGATTTATCCATGCGAAAATTATTTTTTATTGCCACCTTCACTGTCGGCATTTTGGCAGGCTCGGCTTGGCTTCTTGCTGACGAGGGACAATGGCTCCCGGAGCAACTGCGGGCTCTCGATTGGGCAGACCTTGAAGCTCGGGGCCTAGAGCTCGGTCCAGAAGAAATATGGGATGGGCAGGAGGGCTTGCTAACGGCCGCCGTCCAAATTAATGGCTGCTCGGCTTCTTTTGTCTCTAGTGAAGGGCTTCTTTTGACGAACCACCATTGTGGATTTGGTGCGATTAGCGATCTTTCTTCGGTGGAAAACAATCTCCTCGAAAAAGGTTTTGTGGCGGCTGATCGACAAGAGGAGCTTGCCGCGCCAGGTTATCGGATTTCGTTTGTGCGAGGTTATGAAGATGTTACGGAAGAAATCCATGCCGCTGCGGAAGCCGCCGGGGAGGATCCGGCTGCTCGTTGGCGAGCGGTCGAGGCTAAGCGTGCTGAACTTGCCGCTGAGGCTCGCACCGAAGAAACCGATGCAATTGTTGTTCCCTATTTCCACGGTCGCGAATGGCGGCGTATAAATCGGACAGTGTTGAGAGATGTACGGTTGGTTTACTCTCCGCCTCGCGTTATTGGTGAATACGGCGGCGACATTGATAATTGGCAATGGCCGCGGCACACAGGGGATTTTGCCGCTTTTAGGGCGTATGTTGCTCCCGATGGTCGCCCAGCCTCTTATGCCGAAGAGAATGTTCCTTTTAATCCACCGCGTCATCTTGATGTTTCGGAGGATGGAGTTGAGGAGGACGACCTAGTCATGCTTATGGGTTATCCAGGCCGCACGACGCGCTACCTAACGTCAATCGCTGTTGCGGCAGAGGAATCCTGGACATTTCCCCAGCTTCTCGATTACTACACAACGGCGATCGATGCTTTGGATGCGGCAGTCTCCGGCATCGACGAGCTAGAGCTCGAAGCGGCGTCGATTTTGAACTCGCTAAATAACGCCAAGAAAAGGGCTGAAGGGGTTATCTGGGGATTGGCGCGCAACGAAGTGGTGGCAGTTAAGCGGCAGGAGGAGGCGGCTTTTCAGGCTTGGGTTAATTCGGATTCCAAGCGAGCGGCGAAATGGGGAACAGTTCTTCGCCAAATGCGTAATCTCGACACGGAAGAGGCGTCGCGGCAAGAGCGCGATTTCGTCCTAGACCTCCTTGCTCGGAGGTCGCCAGGCCTGAGGGCGGCCATAAGAAAAGCTCGAGACCCCAATGCCAATATTTCGTCGATTTTGGAATCACCGTTAGCTCTGGCTGACGAGGAGCTTTTTGATTTTGTATGTAGTCGAGCTTTTGATCTCCCTGAGGGGCAGCGGATTACTGGATTTGATGCATGGGATGAAGAGACCGGGGCCGAGGGCTTAGCCCCGCTGCTGCTTAGCGAGCTAGACGAGCTTCGCGTATATCGTGACCGAGTTGCAGGCGAACGCCTTGCGGTTGGTCCCATTTGGATAGAGGCTCAAGAATCGTGGCGAGGGCAGCGCTTCTATCCCGATGCGAACTCGACCTTGAGGGTTTCTATTGCCACGGTGAAGGGATATCAACCGCGAGATGGCATATTGCATACCCCTCGAACAACTGTTGCGGGAATGCTAGAAAAGCATACAGGGGAAGAACCTTTTGTCCTTCCGGAGGCTTTCAGAGAGCATCTGGAGACATCACCTGAGGATGCGAGCGTGCCGGTTTGCTTCCTGTCGGATGGTGACACCACGGGCGGGAACTCAGGGTCAGCTGTCGTAGATGGGAAGGGTCGACTCGTAGGCTTGAACTTTGACCGAGTCTTTGAGGCAGTGTCGGGCGATTTTCGCTGGAGCCCTGAGGTTAGCCGGAATATAAGTGTTGATATTCGCTTTGTTCTGTGGACTATGCGTGAGATTTGGCCGGCGCCGCACCTGCTTCTGGAAATGGGCGCTAGTCATAAGCCCTAAAACGCTTGGTGCCTGTTTAATTAATGAGGCCAGCGGTTGCTAGACCGTATTCATATTTTGATTGGGAAGAGATTTTCCATTTCAGGGTTTTTCGCAGGTCCGCGGCTAATTCCCGAAAGGCTTTAGGGCTTCCAGCTTTGAGTTCTATTTCGAGAATTCGGCATCGATTGTTGGCCTCGCCCTTGTTTATGGTGACGATGTCCCAGGAGGCTTCGGCGTCAATTCCGCTGTTGGTGTGAATATTCCATTGGGTGCGAGATTGGCAAATGGTGAATAGGGGGATTAAGTCAGAGTCGAGCGAGGGCGGCGGAGAATCGCTGGGCATCTCAAATTCGTTTTCTTTTCGTGTAGAGACACCATCAAGCTCTGGGGGATGTAGCGATTTCCATCCAAGGATGCGGCGGTGGTCCAGGACCCGAAGGCGAAGGGCTTGTCCCCCGCTGCGCAGGCGGAGGCTGGCTGAGTCGAAGTACGTGTCCACCACCTCTATGGTTGCTGGAGATTCGAGAGTGACGCCATAGTCGCCGCATGCCCGGAGGAAGTCAGCCTGAGTAGCCCCTTTGGGTATCTCGAAAGCAGCTTCTATCTCGAGCATTCCGACTGGGTTCCCGTCAGACTTCGATAGCTGGGGCAGGTTTCTTGTGCCTTCCGAACAATTTTCCAATAAGCCAAGCGATTGGGTCGTAGAAGCGGTCAACCACACGCTCTTTGAGGGGAATGATTCCATTGTCAGTGATGGCAATGTGTTCAGGGCAGACCTCTGTGCAGCAACGAGTTATGTTGCACATCCCTGACCCGAATTCCCGCCGAATGGCGGGG
>DNPI01000234.1:4198-4339 GCA_003501525.1 Planctomycetota bacterium | reverse complement strand
GGGATGCGATCAGCGGTGTCCGCTGGGTGCATCTCGAGACTCGCTAGGCGAATCATGAACCGTGGTCCAATGAATTTTTCGTGCTTATCGTGGTCACGCAGAACATGGCAAACGTCCTGACACAGGAAGCACTCAATGCAC
>DNPI01000234.1:0-3877 GCA_003501525.1 Planctomycetota bacterium | reverse complement strand
GCACTTGCGAAATTCTTGTACTCGGTCGACATCTTTTTGCGCCATGCGGAGCCCTCTGCCGTCGGGGTCTTCTTCTGGTTGGAAGGGCGGGATACGCTGGTTTTGGGTGTAATTCCAGCTGACATCAGAGACTAAATCGCGGATAAGGGGAAAAGATTTAATGGGCTGGACGGTAATCGTTTTGGTCGCGTCGTAATCCGAAAGTCGGGTCATACAGGCCAACTTTGGCTTGCCATCGATTTCTACGCTGCACGACCCACACTTGCCGGCTTTGCAATTCCAGCGCACGGCAAGGTCGTTCGCATGCTCGGTTTGGACCCGATGAATTGCATCCAGGACAACCATGCCCTCACCACACTCGACTTCATACTCCTTGAACTCTCCACCCTCGGAGTCGCCGCGCCAGACTTTAAATTTGCGCTGGCTCACTCTTGGGCCCCCTCTAGTTCTTCAAGGGTAGAGCGAGCGATTTTGGAAAGCTCATCAGGCGCGTCAGCGGTAGCTTCTTTTAGGACTTCCATTGAATCTCCTTGTCCCTTGCGGACCACCACGTGCACCTCTTGCCACTCTTTTTGCTCGCCCGGGAAATCCAGGCGCGTGTGCGCGCCCCGGCTTTCTTCGCGGACAAGTGCGGCACGAGCGACGGCCTCTGCCGTTAAGAACAATGGGCCGAGAGAGATTGCTTCATGCCAGCCAGGGTTATATTGCGATGAGCCATGAGCCTTTGCGGTTTCTGCTTGTGGCTTAAGGGCTGCAATCTCGGCTACAGCCTTCTCGAGACCCTCCTTGTTGCGGACAATGTTTACTCCTTCGTTCAGAAGGTCTTGTAACTCCTCATGAACAACATAGGGGTTAGGTCCTTCATCGCGCCTAAGGGGGGCAGTGGCTTCGCGAATTGCCGCGTCTATAGCGCCGGAGTTGCAAGAGGGGGTGGTGTCTAAGGCTTCTAAGTATTTGACGGTGTGCTTCCCAGAGAGCATCCCAAACACTAAAAGGTCAGATAGGGAATTGCCGCCGAGGCGGTTCGCTCCATGCATTCCACCGGAGCATTCACCACAAGCAAAAAGCCCAGGGACTCGGGTCATTTGGGTTTCAGAGTCAACCCGAATGCCGCCCATGAAGTAGTGCAATGTGGGGCCGACCTCCATGGCCTCTTTGGTTATGTCCACCTCTGCGAGCTCTTTGAATTGGTGATACATCGAGGGGAGCTTTCTCTTGATAATCTCTGCGGGCCGGCGGCTTGCAATATCGAGGAAAACTCCTCCATGAGGCGATCCGCGCCCCTCTTGAACTTCTTTTGTTATTGCTCGCGCCACCACATCGCGCGTTAGCAGTTCTGGTGGCCTGCGCGCCTCCTTGTCACCTTCTAGCCATCGCTCTGCCTCCTCTTCCGTGTCAGCGGTTTCGGCAGCAAATCGTTCCGGGATGTACCCAAACATAAACCGTTCACCTTCGCTGTTAAGAAGGACACCTCCGTCCCCTCGCACCCCCTCGGTGACGAGGATTCCGCGAACAGAAGGAGGCCAGACCATTCCAGTGGGGTGGAATTGCGTGAATTCCATATTGACCAATTCCGCGCCGGCCTCGTATGCCAGTTCAAAGCCATCACCAGTGTATTCCCAGGAATTAGAGGTGATGCGCCAAGCTTTTCCGCCTCCGCCCGTGGCGAGAATAACGGCTTTGCATTCGAACAAAATGAAACGGCCTGTTTCGCGCCAGTAAGCCAGCACACCCGACACCTTGTCGCCATCTTTGATAATGCGCAACGCCGTGCATTCCATGTGGACGTGAATCCCTTGATGGATGGCGTGATCTTGTAGGGTTCGAATCATTTCTAGGCCTGTTCTATCGCCTACATGGGCCAGTCGCGGGTATCGGTGCCCTCCGAAGTTGCGTTGTCCGATTAACCCCTCTTTGGTGCGGTCAAAGACAGCACCCCATTTTTCGAGTAGGCGTACTTCGTCAGGCGCATGCTTTGCATGGAGCTCCGCCATTTTCCATTGATTGAGGAACTTCCCGCCTCGCATAGTGTCCCGAAAGTGAACTTTCCAGCTGTCGCGGGGGTCAGCGTTGCCCAGGGCCGCAGCACAGCCTCCTTCGGCCATCACAGTGTGCGCTTTGCCAAGTAGAGATTTGCAAACAAGGCCAGTGTTAAGACCCTGATCGGCACATTCGATGGCGGCGCGTAAGCCAGCGCCACCGGCTCCAATTACAACCACATCGTGTTGCACTCTTTGAATATCGGCGCTTAAGTTCATGACCACGTGTTGAAATCAGTCCACGACCCCATGCTGACCATCCGGACATAAAAATCTGTAAATCCAACCCAGACCAAGCTAATCCATGCCCATCGCATGTGGTTGCGGTTCAGCTTTGTTGCTCCGCTCCAGGCTCCGTGGCTAGATTGGGCTACTGCATCGCAGGAGAAGCAATTGAGCCTGCCACCGATGAGGTGCCTGAAAGAGTGACACCCTAGGGTGTAGAAAGCCAGAAGGGTGGGGTTGAGGAGGAGGATGAGGCTCCCTACGCCTGCGCCGAATTTCCCGTCCCTGAAAAAAGCGTGGTAAGCATCGTAATAGAGAATTCCGATGTAAGCGATAGCGATATAGAGGGTGTAGCGATGTAGGTTTTGGAAAAGAAAGAGTGCCGTCTCACCTCGATACTTACCCTTTCTGGCTCCTCCAACGCCACACCCTGGAGGGGAAGAGAAATAAGCCCGGTAATAAAATTTCCGGTAGTAATAACATGTCCCCCTAAACGCGAGTGGTCCTGCAAGGATTAGGAACGCCGGCGAAATAGGTAGCCAACTTGGCCATATCGCTTTCAGGGAATCAGGCCAAACTCCAAACCAAGCGTGTTCGACAGGAGCTGATCCCGGAACAGAAGGATCAATATAGAGAAGGGGGGAATAGAAGGGGGAAAGATAAGAATCGACCCAATAGTGGGCCCCTTGGAAAGCTGCCCAAGTCGAATAAGCGACGAACGCGGCAAAGCCCAATCCGGTCCAGGCTGGCTCGACCCACCACCGGTCATTCCGGTGAGTTGTGAAGAGGCCCTGTAGGTGGCCGCCGGTGTGGATAGTTCGAGCCATTTCCCAGGGGCAAAATTTAACCGCGAAAGGGCGAAAGGATAGCAGTTTTAGCCTCTATCCGGCAGGTTCAATCACTATGGCCTAGCTTCGATAACGACGGGACCGGAAGAAACAATGGGTGTGCTTGTTCCTGGCGCCAAAGCCAGCGCGATAACACGGTAAGTTCGCCAATTTTCAAGTCTATTGGGGCCAATTGCAAAGACGGGGTAGCCCTTCCCTTCGGCATCAAGGACACCTTGGAAATTTTGATAAAAACCTAGACTGGCATACTGGCCCGCCCAACTGTTCCGAGCCCAATAATCCATTGCCATCGGGATGTTTAAGCCGCGGAAATGGGTAACAGAGGGGCCATTCTTTGACATTAGAACTCGATATTCACATCCCGCATACTTGTCAGGGAAGTCAATCCTGAATTCAATCATGCCGCCCTCAGAAGCCGAAATCCTTGCGGCTAGTAAGCCTGAATCAAGTCGGTCACCTTCTGCGTATAGAAATGGGTCATAGCATTTGAGGTCGACGATCCCGGCATCTTCTTCATTGTTTGGGTCAGCCCATTCGGTACCAATCAGAATGCCAAGCTGGTTATTCGCGACAAAGCCACCCGTTCCACAAATTGCCCGTCCGTAATAGGCGTATTCATGCTCTCCATCCCACCGGGCTAAGAGAGAGCCGGTCAAGCCGGAATACAGGAAAACAGACCCCGCGTCTTTTATGCCATTCGGATCCGCATGATCTGCTCCAATTGCATAGTCCTTCACGCCGTCTCTGTCGATATCTGTAATCCCA
>DNPI01000154.1:1113-4215 GCA_003501525.1 Planctomycetota bacterium | reverse complement strand
CTAATTTTTTGATAAGCGAAGAGGGAGCAAAGTCTGCTCATGTCTTTGCCCTCTTGGAAAGGATTGAGAGTGCCGTTGAAGAACAATGCGGAGTTCGCCTTGAGAGGGAATTGGTGGTTTGGCCTTCTTCTTAAGGAGATTCTTTACTCGGGTTGGGGGCGGCCGTTAGGACCTAATAGCACTGGCCACCCAGGAAACATTTCGTCAGGATTTTTTGGGTTTGCCCAGCGTGGCCATGCTTCTAATCGGACAGTGTGCTTGCTCGGATTCAGGCGGACAATGCCGTAGCCAGGAGCACGATTAAAGAGGAGCTCCGGCTTACGCCCTTCGTCTATGGGATTAGCGACTGCTAAGACGGTTACTTTGTTGCCAAACCCGTCGTGGAAATCTCCTGTCCATGTAGGGGATTTTGGTCGCCGGTTCCCGCCTTCTTGGCTTGGCATCCATCTTCTTGGGAAGGTGTTTGCCATTGCCGGTGTGGTGAAGGCTACCGTTCCATCTCTAAAGTGCTGGCTGCCATACCAGGCCACCGATCCGAGATGTTGGTCTCCGGTAAGGTGAAGCGCGTCAGCTTGGGCGAGTAGGTCTACTGCTTTTCTGCGCGCTGTTTGCGGCCATCCGTTGCTGTCACCGTCCATGACAGGGGAATCATCGGGCGGCATTTCGCCTGGCTTGGGAACCACTAGCGAAGGGATGCCGTTGTCTGACTTTGGCTTGCCGGGTAGGGTGTGGAGGCACGCAAATGGGCTTTGCGAGAGAACCATTTTGGTCCAATTCCTTTTGGAAGTCTGGGTGCCCCAATGTGCTAGTAGGGCTTCTTGCTCTTCACCGAGAAGGTGTGCCCCTGGAACATCGGCTTCTTTTGGATTGAAGCCATCTTTTTGCGCCCAGCCATTGCGGAACTGGCCTTCTGGGACCGCCATAGTGGGGGAGCTTTTCCACATGCGGTCGGAAATGACACAGAAGTCTACGCCGCCCCATGAAAAGGCTGTGGACCATGTCGTAATGCCGTCTCCTATCACGGGGCTAACTTGAGTCGGGGGGAGGTGGCCAGTTTGAGTACGGTGTACAACGTTGACAAAGGATGCTGGCATTCGATAGCCGCCAGCATCTTGATCTCGTAACCCTTTTCCTCCTATTGCGCGAATTCCGCCTGCGCCCCATAGGTTGCCATGGAAAACATCATGGTCATCAGGGACGATAATTGTGGGTCTATCCAGGGTGAGAGAGCCAAAAGACCAGAGGAACCTTTGCCATTTGGTGTGATAGTCCTGAATCGAAATTTCCGTGCTTCGCCTGTCTGGGCCAGTGATGTCTCCCTCGTAGAGCTGATCACCTGCAAAATACAAAAGATCAGGATCTTGCAGCATTAAGTGCTCTACAAGGTCTGCATGTGGGAACCAAAGCCCCATCCTGTTCCAGCTGACTCTTCCTACTTGGTGTTTGACGCACGAAAGGGTTGCGATTGACCAGTCTGTTTTTGGTGTGGGCTCCCCGCGGATAGAGCCGTTTAAAACTTTTTCTCCATCAAGGAGAAGGGTCCACGGAATGGTTTGATGCTCTTCCCATTCGTGGAATACCCAATTTACGGTCCAGCTTCCATCCGTAGCCAAAGATCCTGGCATAGGGGGACGGTTTCCGAGTTGGAGTTTAATCAGAGGTTGATAGCTCTTCCCCATATCGGGCATCTGAGCGGAGAAACGCAGGGCTCGTTCTCCCCTCATGTCAGTGGCTACGAGGTAAAGAGCTCCAAGAATGGGGCCGAAGGTGTTTTTTGGCGTGGCTTTTGTGCCGCTTATGTTGAATGATGAAAATGCGAAACCCTGAGCCCCTTTTTTGCTCCCACGGGCGGAAAAGAGAGCAACCCCACCGTTTATTTTTTCTTCGGGTACTTCGCTTAGGAATAAGGTCGCGATTCTTTCTGTCTTGTGAATTGCTGCCAGTGAAAGAACGCCTTTCGAATATTCTATTTCGAGTCGAATGGGCCATGCTTCAGGTGGGATTGTTTCTTTTGCTTCTGCCAAAAGAGGTAATTCCCGAAAATCGAGATTGCTGGGCAATGTCCATGAGCCGGCCTTTGTGTGATTCTGAGAGAAGTCGCGGATGGACATCTTGCCTTGCGAATTTATAGAAGCGAGCCAGCCCCCGCCGGGAGCGGGTACTTGTTGAACCATTGCCCGCGCCCGAGGGTCAGACTTCTCATCGCCAACTCCAAGTAGGACTCCCGCGCATGCCTTTTCTTTGAGAGGGCCTGCATTTATTGGCTCGATATTTACTCCAAGGCTTATTTTGGGGGAATAGGCTGAGTCTATCTCATGTGCTAGGAGGTGGACTGTTCTGCCTGCGGTGGAATCTTGGTTCGTTAAGCACTCAAGTCTTCCGTCCCTGACTTGCCAATCCTGGATGCGGTTTGCGTACCAATCCTTTCCTGGCCAAGGTCTATTGGGGGAGTCTGCCCACGAATCTTGGTACGTGGTCGGCGCTGTGGGGTGGCTGTGCGAGCTGCAGGCCCCGGAGGTTGCGGCGCCCAGCAGAATCAAGAGGTAGCAGTGCGTGGTGTTCAAGGGCTAGATGCTAGAATTGCGGTCCCGCGCGGCCCAGGTTTGGCCGGCCGGGGATAGTCATGAGTCTCCCCTTCGACCCGCAGGCAGGTCCTGTTTCCTTACACGCTTTGCGGCACAGCACGAGCCATATTATGGCCGATGCCGTGCTGAGGCTTTTTCCAGATGCGAAGGTTGCGATAGGTCCTCCTGTCGACCATGGTTTTTATTACGACTTTGAGCTTCCTCGTCCTTTGACAGAGGAAGATCTTCCGCTTATTGAAAAGGAGATGCGGAAAGTGCTTTCTGAAGCTGGGGCATTTACCTGCTCTACGCTGACGAGGGGCGAAGCCGTTGCGCGGCTTTCTGATTCGGGGCAGGCGTACAAGCTTGAGCTGCTTGGAGATATTCCCGAGGAGGAGGAGATTACCTTTTTTGACCACGGCACTTGGTCAGACCTGTGTGAAGGGCCTCATGTCGAGGACGCCGGGCAAATCCCTGTTGATGGGTTCAAACTGACACATACAGCAGGAGCCTATTGGCGAGGAGATGCGGACAAGCC